>ONWI01000112.1 GCA_900321515.1 uncultured Eubacteriales bacterium
AGGATCTCAGCGGAGAAGTAATTACTCTCGGCGGCGAATCTGCTTCCACTTCCACAACCAAGTCCACCACCAGGGCAACCGCTTCCACAACGAAATCCACTTCCAAAGTTACCGCTTCCACAACGAAATCCACTTCCAAAGTTACCGCTCCATCGACACAAACAACTACAGTAGTCACTTCGGCTGCCACGAAGCCGACAGTAAAAGATAATCCGGCAAGCAATACAGGAAATAATTGCAATAGCAGCCGCAAGACGTTGCTTAAAAGAATACTCATGTCCATGCTGGGGGTGAAAACAGATAAATAATTATACCATTCTTTTGAATAAAAGATGATGAAAAATCAAACGACCGGGAGCGGCTTTTGGCAAAGCAGTTTCCGGTCGTTTTGTAATCATATCAAAATAACCGTCATTATACATTTATGATGGCTGTGTGAATGCCGGAACATTCAGAGCGGTCTTTACGGATAAATTTACAAAACCTATACAAAATGGAAATATGTGAGAAACACCGATGAATTAGAATTTCATTATAATTCATCGAAAGGGGAACAAACAACAATTATGGAAGAAATCAACGACGCTCTTGACATATTCGGCGGCAATGAAGCGATGAAACAGACAATCATGGCTCACGCGAATGAGCTGCTTGACACAATGCTCGACTTCAAGGAGCTTATGTTTTACTACTCGTCGGCTATCCGCGAGATACGCACGAAACTTGAGATACTCGACACGGAATTTCAGTTGAAATACCAGCGCAATCCCATAAGTTCCATACAGACACGCCTTAAGAGCAGAATGAGCATAATGGAAAAAATGAACCGCAAGGGCTGGGAAATAAGCACCGAAAGCGTTGAGCAGCACCTTAACGACATTGCCGGCGTGCGTGTGATATGTTCTTATGTGGACGACATCTACAGCATTGCAGAGGCGCTGATACGTCAGAATGACATCGAGCTGATCGAAAAGAAGGATTATATTTCAAATCCCAAGCCGAACGGGTACAGAAGTCTTCACCTAATCGTTTCGGTGCCGGTGTATTTTGCCGAATACACCAAAAGAGTCAAGGCGGAGATTCAGATAAGGACCATTGCAATGGATTTCTGGGCAAGTCTCGAACATCAGATCAAATACAAAAAACAGATACACGACCCGCAGAACATTGCGGATCAGCTCAAAAAATGCGCGGATATCATAACATACACAGACATACTCATGCAGAATATCCGCCAGCAGATTGACGACGAGCAGCCGGAAAAAACCGAGCTTGACAAAATATATGACAAGCTCAAGAAATTCGATGTTCCTATTGGGGAATAATATTCATCATAATCAAAGAGCCTGTCTGGTATCATAGCGCCGGACAGGCTCAAATGTTATTCTTTTACGGGCGGCAGCTTGACCGAAAAAACAGTGCCTTTTCCGAACTCGCTTTTAACGGTTATCTCCGCGTCAGCAAGCTCTGCGATTCTCTTTACGATGGCAAGTCCGAGACCGTTTCCTTCCGATTTGTGGGAAGTATCGCACTGATAGAATTTATCGAATATTTTATAGAGCGTCTCTTGATTTATGCCGGCGCCGCTGTCAATTATGTCCACACAGATATTCTCCTGCTTCATCCTGCACCTGACAAGCACGGTACCGCCCTGATGAGAAAATTTGATTGCGTTGCTGATAAGATTAAGCCACATCTGAGCGAGCATTTCTTCATTGAAATTATATTTAATCTCTTCAAGCTCAAGTTCAATATTGACTTCACGGGCAGTCCACTGCTTTTCCAGCAGAAGCACTGTGCGCCTTATCTGTTCGTCAAGGTAGAATTCTGTTTTGTCGGTGACAATCTGCTGATTTTCAAATCTGGTCAGAATCAGTATATTGGAGGAAAGCCTCGCCAGACGGTCGGACTCATATGCGATAATGTCAGTGTATTCCTTCCTCTGCTCGTCGGTCAGTGTACGATTTTCGTTGTCTCTTTGCAGCTGGCGGGCAAATCCGCGTATTGAAACGATAGGAGTTTTGAATTCATGCGAAAAGCTGTTTATGAAATCGTTGCGGAAAAGCTCTGTCGCCTCAAGTTCGTCAGCCATGCTGTTGAAGCTGCGCATAAGGTTGTTCAGCTCGCCGATAACGGTCTGTTCTGACAGCCGCACCTTGAAATTGCCGTGACGTATCTCTTCATTTGCGGAAATAAGCCTTCTGAGCGGATTTATAAACAACTTGCCCACAAACACCGCAAGAATCGTACCTATTACCATGCAGGAAAAAATTACTATCACAGGGAGTATCAGCGGAGTGAGGGCTGCCGAAGGAATAAAGTCCAGTGTGTAAAGAATGACATAGACGCATGCGGTTATCAATCCGGCAGATACCAGAATAGCAAGCACCAGCAGAGTATATGCCGTGCGCAGCGAACGCAGTGAGTGAATGCGCTTGTTTGTCTCCTTGGCCTTGTCAATGAGTCTGGCGTTCATTGTCGTGCCACCGCCTTGTAGCCCAGCCCCCGAACGGTAATTATTTCAAAGTCGCTGTTGTTCTTGAATCTGTCGCGAAGACGGTTGATATGAACGTCAACGGTTCTTTCGTCCGTCTCGCTGTCCATGTCCCACAGTTCGTCCATGAGCTGTCGGCGTGTAAAGACTTTATTCTGATAGGAAAGCAGCTTGAAGATAAGCAGAAATTCCTTCTGAGGGAGTTCGGCGGATTCACCGTTTTGCTCCACGGTCATGGAATCGTAGCTCAGCTTCGTGCTACCCACGATTATGCAGCGTTCGCTGGCTATCTTGGCACGTCTGAGAAGCGCGTTTATTCTCAGCAGCATTTCCTCTTCGTCCACAGGCTTCACCATATAGTCGTCTGTCCCCGCAAGAAAGCCTTCCCGCTTGTCGGCGGGGGTTTCGCGCGCTGTCACCATAAGTATCGGTATATAGCATTCGCCTTCGCGGAGAAGACGCGTCAGCTGAAATCCGTCCATTCCGGGCATCATTACGTCCAGAACAATGAGATCGACCTGTTTTTTGTCCATCAGGGCAAGCGCTTCTTCGCCGTCGCACGCTGGAATTACGTTGTAACCGTTCTGAATCAGCACTGTTTCCATCAGACGCCTTGTGTTTTTATCGTCCTCTACGACCATTATATTGAACATCTTATTTACCTCATTGCAATAAAGCCGTGTCGTCCTTGCAGTATTCAAAAAGTTCCCTTATCCGCGGAATGCTGCCGTTCAGATAGAGATATCCGAAAAGCGCCTCAAGCCCTGTGGCGTTGTGGTAAGCCGCGGTTGATTTTCTCGGGGAATGCGATGTGTGATAATTCCTGCCTCTGCGGAAAACTCCTTCTTCCTCCTCGGTGAGGTGTGGGAGAATGCGCTTCATGTATTCCGATTGGGCCTCGCACCTTACCATCGCCACAGCCCGGCTGTGCTGCTCGGCGGCGTGCGCGTTGCTCAGAGAGGCGAGATATTCCCTGACAAGCAGCCCGAATACTCCGTCGCCCACAAACGCGAGTACGTCGCTTCCGCAGCGCTTAGGATCGCAGTCGAGTCCGAGCAGACGCGGTGAATTGTCATTCTCCATCAAAGATCAAGTCCTCTCGAAAGCCGCGCTTCGGCGTAGTCTATGAACTGAACGGCGGTTCTCGGGGAACGGCCGCCCTTTTTGAGTGCCCATTGCTCCGCCGCCATTTCAAGCTCCTTGCGGTCTATGTCGAAGCACCGCTCGTCAGCCAGCGCGTTGATTATTCTGAAGTAATTCTTTCTGTCGGGGGCAAGGAAGCTCACCTGGACTCCGAATCTGTCAGACAGCGAAAGCGATTCCTGAATGGTATCGGCAAGATGAAGTTCGTCCCCCTCGCGAGCCGACATCGTTTCATTGAGGATGTGCCTGCGATTGGTGGTAGCGTATATCAGCGCGTTGCCCGGACGTGATGCGATACCGCCTTCAAGTATGCCCTTGAGCGCAGTGTAATTCTCGTCGCCCGCCTGGAAGGAAAGGTCGTCTATGAAGATAATGAATTTCAGCGGCAGTCCCGCGATTTCCTGAACTATATCGGGGTACTCGCTGAGATACATCTTGGGAAGCTCGATGAGCCGGAGACCTTTATCGCAGTATTCGTTGAGCAGCGCCTTGACTGTTGATGATTTTCCTGTGCCTCTGTCGCCGTAAAGCAGGCAGTTGTTCGCGGGGAGTCCGTCCAGGAAGGCTATTGTGTTGTCCACGACTGGGCGGCGGATTTCCTCGTAGCCTTTGAGCGAATCGAGGCTTATCAGATCGGGGTTGGAGATGGGAATGCTCTTTCCGTTACGTCTGACAAAAGCAATATATCTGGCGTACTCACCGCAGCCGTTGGCCATGTGAAAGCGGACTATTCCATCGGTCGTGATATCTGTGCAGCCGCATTCCCACGCGGGCAGCAGATCAAGCGGATTGTCGCCGAATTCAGCCCTGCGGGGATACGCGTTGATTATGTCATCGGGGGTAAGAGAGCAGAGTTCCCGCAGTGTGGCAAGGTCTCTTCGCACGGCTTCCATCGTCTTGCCGGATGACCATGCCTCCGAGCTGTCGCAATCCACTGCCTCGCCGCCTGCCGCCGCGCGCGTAAATACGTTGTCATCATACACGACCTTGTTGTAAATTGCGTCGCTGAGCGATTCGGCACGGCTTTCCTCGCTGCTGAGCGCCGAGAAGAACCTGCCCCATTTCAGCGCGAATTCGTCGGGGGGATCGCTCATTGCGCCCATAAGGTCATAAAGGCTTGAAATAAGTTCTGTCTTAAGCAGCCCATGATAGACCGACAGCGCAGAGAGCTTTATTTTAAGCATAAAGAGTGAATTCATTATCTGTGCACTTCTTTCAGAATTAATGTTTGACTGAAATAATTTTACACTTTTCATGAGTCAAAGTCAATGTATAATAAAAATATGTTATTTTTGGGGTGTAAATTTTTAATAAATTTCTTTAAACCTATTGGCATTTTGACAAAAATATGATATCATAAATTGTTGTATATTATTTTTGGGGGCGAATTCAAATATGACAACATTCAACATGGTACATACATCAGACCTGCATTTAGGCTCACTTTTCTCATCTACGCCTGAAGTTGCGGAGCAGAGAAAGCAGGAGCAGGTGGATACACTTAAGCAGATACTTGATCTTTGTACGGCCAACAAAGCCGACGCGCTTCTGATTGCCGGCGATATGTTCGACAGCATGAGAGTTGAGAGCGATTATCTCGACCGGATCAAACGCCTGATCAGCCATTACAACCTTCGGATATTCATAACGCCCGGTCAGCATGACCCTGCCACTCCGGACTCCTGTTACAACACTGAGTGGCCGCAGAACGTGCATATCTTCCGGGGCGGCATGGAGAAGGTTGAGATTCCGGAAAAGAACACCTGTGTGTGGGGCGCGGGATTCACGCGAACCCGCTGTGAGGAATCTCTTTTGAAAAATTTCAATCCGATAAACAGCAGAATAAACGTTCTTATGCTTTACGGAGAACTATTTGACGGCACAGACTCCGACAGCACATGCAATCCCATTGACGTCAGCGAAATCAACTCCTGCGGTGCGGATTATGTTGCTCTCGGCTCGTCGCATACATACGAGCATTACGAAAACAACGATCTTATATATTGCTACTCCGGAATGCCGTCCTCATGCGGATTTGACGAACCGGGCGAAAAGGGCGTGCTCTGCGGTTACGCCGCGAAGGGCTTTGCCCGCATGACCTTCACGCCGCTCGACGGACGTGTCTACACCAGCGAGAGGATCGACATCAGCGGATGCGCTCAGTCCGAGCAGTTTGCCGACCGCATTATCAAGGTGCTGCGCGACAGATACGGTGAGAAATTCTCCTATAATCTATATGACATAAGTCTTATCGGCACACCGTTTGAGGGCGTTGTGCCGTCGATATCCGAGATACGGAATTTACTCGCCGAATCGTCGCTGTTTTATGCCAGGCTTACCGACCTGACGTCTCCCACGGTGGACTTCGAGCTTCTTATGAACGACGGCACGCTCAAGGGCGCGTTTGTCAGGAAGCTCTTTGAAAAGAAGCAGTCCGACAGCCGCGGCGGAGATAAATACATGCGCGCTCTGCTTTACGGACTCAGCGCGTTTGAAGGGAACGTGAATATAGATGAAGATTATTGAGATAAATATTAAATGCTTCGGCCGGCTCAGGGACTTCGTCCTTAAGCCGGGCGATAGTGTCAATATAGTTTACGGCAGAAACGAATCCGGCAAATCCACGATCATGGCGTTTGTCAAGGCGATGTTCTACGGATTCGATTCGGCTGAAAAACGCCTACGGTACGAGCCGTGGGATGGGGGACAGCTCGCCGGCTCCATTGAATTTGAACACAACGGCGTGACTTACTTTTTGAACCGCGCATTCGGAGAGTCAAAGGGGTATGATAAGATTTCCCTCTTTGACAAAACCAACGGCGAGACAGTTCCGCTCTCTCCGGGACAGGAACCCGGCGCACTGATGTTCGGGATAAACATAAAGACCTTTGTCAGTTCGGTCTTCATCGGTCAGTCCGGAATAACGGTTGAGGGCGAAAATCACGAAATTATCGACCGTCTTGTCAATCTGACATCCGCCGGCAACGAGCATGTTTCCAAACGCGAGATTGACAAAAGACTCAGGAACGCCTCCGCCCGTATTGACTCCAAGAAATCAGACGCAATACTCCCTGAGCTTCGCAAACAGAAGCGGGAGCTTATTGATTCCCGCGCGGAGATGATGAAGGTTCTGTCTGAATCTGACGATCTTAGAGACAGGATCGCCGTGGATATGCGGGAAAAAAGAACCATGAACGAGGAAAAGGCGTTTTTGGAGGAAATGTTCGACAGGCTCGAAAAGAAAGATGAGCTTGACGAGATTGACGCGATTCTCCGCAAGCGCGACGAGGTCGCCGAGCTGGAGGAAAAATTCATCCGTCTTGACAAGCTTTTCAGCGGGGAGCTTGCCGACGGAATGAGCGAATTCATGTCGGATTCCGCGAGGCTGCTGGATGAGGAGAGAGTCAGAGAGTCAGCGCTTCAGAATAAGATCGACGAGCTGGAAGCCCTCAGAAGAGAGTCTGTTTCCATAGACCGGCCGAAGCTCAACATGACCAAGATTGTCAAAAAATACAGCAAAGAAATTGAACTGGCGTTCAATCAATACGATTTGCTTATCAGGGACCGGAAGGAACTGGAGCTTGCCATCGAGCAGAAGGAAAACGAGGCGCCGGAGGATGAACCAAACGACATTCGTCTGGTCGGAGGCATTTGCGCGGTTGTCATGATTGCGGCGCTGTTTCTGGGATCATTTGTCCACTGGATTTTTTATTTGATGGGTATTCTTGCCGTCATAAGCATTGCGGTCTATATATTCATCTACAAAAAGGGCGTTGACGAAGAAGATAAATTCAGCGAAGAGGAACTCGGACTAACCGGCATAAATGACCAGATGAATGCCCTGAATGAGGAAAACCGCTATATCCTTGATGAATTCGGCGTTCGCAGTATGGATGAATTCGACAGGCTTTACAAGGCCATAGAGCAGAATCAGAAGAAATACATTGAAAGCCGGGAGAAAAAGCTCAGGCTGGAAGATCAGATATCGGATCTTAAAAGCGATCTGGAAGACGTCCGGAAAAAGCTACAGGATAACCTTGCCGCTTATCATGAGACAGAGTCGAGCAAGGAGGCTACAGATATCATCAGCAAACTCAGCAGCATGAAGCGTGAACATGAGAAGCTGTCTATGAAGCTGGAGTCCGCAAAGGAAACATACAATTTCCTGCTGAGGGGACGCAGCATTGACAGTCTGATAATATACAGCGAACAGATCCGCGGCAGCGTGGAGCTTGAAGTTCCGGACAGCTTCAATAAGGAAAATGTCAAAAGCAGACTGGAGGCTGTAAACGCGAAGATAGGGGAGATAGGTGATCGTATAGCCCGCGAGGAGACCGAGCTTCAGCTAAAGCCTTATAATACACAGAATGTTCAGAAGGTTACGGATGAAATCAAAGCTCTGAACAGGCGGATTGAACATTACGCATTTGAACTGAGCGCAATCGAAGAGGCCCAGAAAACTCTGGACGAGGCATTCCACGAGATGAAGATAGACTTCGGACCGATGATAAATTACCGCGCTTCTCGCGTGCTCAGCGGCATGACAGGCAGAAAGACCAATTCTGTGCTTGTCTCTGATAAGCTCATTCCGGCATATGCGGAGCAGGGAGACAGCCAGCCCAGAAACAGCGAATTGATGGGCGCCGGTACATACGATCAGATTTATCTCGCTCTCAGGATAGCGCTCTCGGGCGTTGTCACAGATGAGATGCTCCCGATAATGCTCGACGATTCATTTGTGCAGTTCGATGATGAGCGAATGACAGACGCGCTCAGGTTCATCAAGGAGGACAACGCCATCGGTGAAATCGGGCAGGTCATTATTTTCACCTGCCACAAGCGCATGGTCAGCGCAGCCAAAAAACTGGATATGACTGATAACGTGTTCAGTATGTAGCCTGTCAGCTTTTTTTCAAAAACAGGCTCTAAGGATAAACGCGGCATGATGGCAGATTCCATTGTGTGCCGCGTTTATTTGATTTTTTTATTTTTTTTATTATATTTTGGGAATATGGTGTAACCTTTGCGGCACCTGAAACGTTTTATTGATAGGGAGGTTAGAATTGTGACGGACGCAGAGGTTTATTATAAGTATAAGAATAAAGTATACGGTCTTGCTTTGACATTGGGATTAAGTGAATTTGACGCAAAGGATATTACTTCCGATGTCTTTGAGAAATATCTGATATATACTAAAACAAAAAATACATTCAAATCTGATAAACATATGGACAGGTGGTTTGTATCCGTGACCAAGAACGCTGTCATGGATTTTTACCGCTCAAAAAAAGTCAGGTACAAACACGAAGTGGAAGACGATATAAGCGATATCGAGGCATTGCCGCGCGATGACGACAAAAAAGCTGATTTTGTAAAGAATCTTGAACGGCGGCTCAGTTATGAGGAAGTAATGAGTAAACTCAATCCAAGATACAGGGAAGTCCTGATAAAATACTTCGACTTCGGTTATTCCATCAGGGAAATTGCAAATCAGTCAGGTGAAAGTGAATCTAATGTTAAGACATTACTGTTCAGAGCAAAGAAGAAATATAAGGAAATCGCCGAGAAATTTGGGGGTGAGGACAATGACTGATAAATTCAATAAAAACATTAAATCAACTAAACCAATTAACGCAGAGTCGGAATTTGATGAGCTTGAAATTGTTCCGCTCATACTTCCTGATGATTTCAACACGCCTCCTGATCTGGATGAACGAATTCTTCGAGAGATGTCCGAGCTGAGAGAAAAGCTCGACAGAAAGAACAGGGAACAGGAGGAACGCAGGGCTCACGCAATGCGATTCCTTATCAGAGTGACAGCCACAGCAGCAGCGCTTGCGTTATTTGTGATGATAACCCCGCTGCGAAATTATATGGTAAGCGCTTCCGATGATGTGAAAAGCTGGATCAAGGATATTTCTTCAGAGAGCAACAAAAAGATAACCGAGATGCAATCGGATGAAAACAATGACGTCAGCTTTGAAAACTATTATATCGTTTCCGACAAGGATTTTAAAGGCGGTATAGCTCATGGTGATACATTGTGCGTCATTCCCGACAACGGCGAAAAAGATTCACTTCGCATAGTTAAAAAAATCCGTTCCGTAACAAATACAGGAGATGAGCCCGGACGCGATTATTTCCACGTTTCGATTACAGACTCCAACCGAATTATTATATCGGTAACCAACCGTGTTCAGAAACACGCACATCTTTTGGTAGAGATAGTTTATGAAGACGGCAGCACCTACAGAAACGAATGGGATCTGATTACAAGCCGACCGTTGGTCCGCTTCAACCCGAATTATGTCAAGTGCTGCGTCGGAGAGAGCTTCGATCCGAAATATTATGTCGTAGTTCTTGACGAACACGAAAAGGTAAAAACCGTAAATTATTTAAAAGGAACCGATCGTATTACCTGGTCAACTACTGATGAATCTAAAGCTACAGTTGACGAAAAGGGGAGATTTACTTGCATTGATAAAGGTTTTACGATTTTATGTGCCGATACCGGATTCGGCAATGTCGGTAAGCTCAGAATCAAAATTACTGATGATAACGGCTCGACTGATGACAATTGAATTTCCACCTGAATTTATCACAGGGTGTCCGGACATAACGGTTCCGGACACCCTGTGATTTTTCTGATTTTTTAAACAGGGAACAAGAGAATAAATGCTTGACAACCATCCCCTCATATGGTATATTAATTATACTAAATGAATATTTAGTATAATTAAGGGGAGGAACAAAAGCCCTATGCGAATGGATTACATGAACGAGTGTCCGACGTTAACAGAGAGCAAAAGCAATTATGATAAACCGTTACTCTGAAGCGAAGCTGAACAAAGCCGATAGGCACGCAAAATAGCAATAAAAA
>ONWI01000153.1 GCA_900321515.1 uncultured Eubacteriales bacterium
GAGCGGAACGGGTCCGGAGACCTGTGCGCCCTCGCGCTTGGCTGCGTCTACGATCTTCTGTGCTGCCTGATCGGCGAGAGAGTGATCATAGCTCTTGATCCTGATTCTGATTTTTTCCTTGACTGCCATAATAAAGTCGCCTCCTGAAAATATTTGCGGCGGACCGCTGCTACATGATCTTCGCTGAGCACCCGATGTTTTCAACAACGCGTCCGGGTGTTTCATCCTCGGGCACTAAAAAACCGGAAGCCTTCGATCTTGGTTGGGTAGTTCAGGCTTTCCGGGTCAGTGAAAACTAAATAGCAAGCGTATAGTACGGTACTCTCAAGGCGGGCGCCATTGGGAAGCCCCGCCAGGAAAACGACACACCTCCGCCTCAGCAACTCAAAAGGCTTTGATACATCGCCGACCGTACACACTTTTTCGCCCGGTTTAAAATCGGACATACTCCATGGAAAAACCGTCCGCTTGTAATCAAGGGACGCAACCTCCCACTTCAACGCATATCTCATGTGCAGTCGCTGCAATTTTTACGCACGCTCATATGTCGCGTACTTAGCTATTATATCAAAGCCTTACGATTAATTCAAGTAAAATTTCGCATTCAGTGATGCAGAATTTTGCGCTTGAAAATATTTAATTTTTATGTATTTTGTACAACAGACAAATAATCGACCAATCAGCCGTTATTTTCATAATCGTCATAATCCATGACGCTCATTACCTCAATATAATTGTAATAGCGCGTCTTGCGCGGCATAGCCAACCAGTCGTAAACCATAAGCAGCCCGAAGCATCCGAATGTACAGAGCTTGAGCAATCCTATGCCGACCTCGCCGATAAGCATTCTGTCCACTCCCGACCAGCCAAGCATGAACGAGATGAACTGCATATTCTCAACCCTGCGGCAGGTGAGGCTCTGAATTTCACCCAGCTTGCGCATGGAACAGTGCAGCATGTTCTCACGAAGCATAGGTATTTTATCATCCGGAAGATCATTCTGATTAAGCACAAGAAAACGATCGACCAGCGCGGTCTTCTGTCTGCGAAGCTGTTCCTTCTCCAGACGCTCCTCATCCGTCTCATAAGAATTTCTGACATTAAAATTATTGAACATAGCCCGTTCTCTCCTTTTCCAATAAAATACTCCTTATCCCTTGCACCTTACACCTTAAGGTATCGTAAAAAAGACCATCCTCACAATATAGACCGCAACCGTAACCCCGAATCCGAGAGCTATGAGAATATCCTTGACTTTCAGACTCACCCCTTTGAGCAGGCATGTCTCCCTGTTGACCAGAATGAATATCGCTCCCATGCAAGGCAAAAGCGCCGGATTGCTTGACAGAGACCCTTTTATATCCAGCCGCAGCAGACAGCCCATCGCACGCGACATGCCGCAGCCCGGACAGGGTATTCCGGTGAAATGTCTTATCGGGCAGAAAATCCGCAGCCTAACCATAACCGCCATGTAAAGAAGAACCGCCGCAAGCAGCGTCAGATGCATAAGCAGCAGACTTCTCCACTCCCGGCGGCAGGATGTATTTTGCTCCATGACCCGACCGCCCCCTGAGGATAAATACTTTTTAAGGATATTGTAGCACAATTTTTCAATAACTTCAATAACACGGGAAAATATATTTAAGATTTTTTTACAGATACTTGCAGAAAACTCAACTATCTGCTAAAATAACAGTATAAGTTTCATCAAAAACGGCTGCTTGGATACATATATAATGTACATAATTCATGAAAAGAAGGTTAGCAGAAAATGTCAAATAAAGTCATCATCACCACTGATACGGGGAGCGATCTGCGCCCCGAGAATCTGAAAAAATTCCACATTGACGGCATGATACCGTTCCACATCAATCTCGGCGACAAGAGCTACAAGGATTTCTACGAGTGCCAGCCCAACGATCTCTTCAAATTTTTTGAAGAGAACAATCAGGTTCCCAAGACAGCAGCCTGTTCGCCGAATGATTTCCTGGAATTTTTCGAGCCGTTCGCGCAGCAGGGCTGCGACATCGTCCATATTGCCATGAATTCGGTCTTCAGCTCATCGTACGCCAATTCGCTGATTGCAGCCAAGGAGATAGGCGAAAAATACGGCGTTTCCGTCTACTCGGTGGACACCTATACCCTGACAGGCGCGCAGGCAATTATGGCTATCCGTGCCGCGGAACTGCGCGACGGAGGCATGGGCGCAAAGGAAATCAGCGAGGAGATAAAAGCCATGATCCCACACGTCCGCACCAACTTCCTTCTGGGCGGTATGAATTACGCGGCGAAGGGCGGCCGCTGCTCGATGCTCGTCGCGTTCGGAGCAAACCTGCTCAAGCTCTATCCCATGATGCACATTGACGAAAAGGGCATTATCACATCTCCCAAAAAATTCCGCGGACCGGTCATGAGCGTGCAGAATCAATATATGGATTATGTTCTCGACCTCGCTGAAAAATATGCGGATCACAGGAGAGTGATGATCGGCTATACCAGCGACAACAAGGAGCTTATCAAGAACATGCACCGCAGATTAAAGGAATACGGCAAATTTGAGGAGATAGTCGAAAGCGTATCCAACTGCACCACCGCGACGCACGGCGGTCCCAACACGATATATATGATATTCGCCGACAAATACTGATAAACCTATCCGCAAAGCTCCGCCATATCCGGCGGCAGCGGAATTGAAAAATGCATTTTTTCTCCCGTCATGGGATGTGTGAAATCCAGCTGACCGCAATGGAGCGCCTGCCGTCCGATCAGGTCGCGGGAGCCGCCGTACATATCATCGCCCGCAAGCGGCATACCGAGATATGTGAAATGTACTCTGATCTGATGTGTCCTCCCCGTCTCGAGATGGATTTCAAGAAGTGTCAGGTCGTACCTGTTTCCGTTCGGGGCTGTTAATGAGATATTTTTCAACGAACGCCAATGCGTAACGGATCTCACGCCGCCCTCCCCCACTTCCCGCTGTATGCCGTGCCCTTCCATGACGCGGATGGGCGCGTCGATAGTTCCGCTTCCCGTGAGGGTTCCCTGACATAAGGCGTAATACACCTTGTCCGTATGACCGTGAAGGAGCGAAGCTGCGTGGCTGTTCTTTGCGGTAAGCACAAGTCCGCTGGTGTCACGGTCGAGCCGGTTAATCACGCGAAAGGCGGCATTCGGCTCCCCGTTTGCCATAATATGCGCCGAGAACGCATTGGCGAGTGTATCGGAGACGTGTTCGCGCGCCGGATGCACAGGCATTCCGAACGGCTTGTTGATAACGGCTATATGCTCGTCCTCATAGATTATCTCTATAGGCAATTCGACCGGCATTGTGGGATTCTCGTCCTCGGGAATGTTCAGCGCAACAACGTCGCCGCCGCTCAGAGGGTCAATGGTGCGGATATGCTGTCCGTTGGCGGTTATGCCCATAGGCACCCGCTTCAGCTTTTTGATAAGGCGGTAGGAGACTCCGCATTTGGCGCGAAGAAAATTATAAACGGATATTCCGTCGTTCTCCGGCAGGACATCAAAGGTTAATACAGGCATTTTATACACTCACCCTGTGCAATGGATTTTCATTTTTCAAACATTTTCAGCAGAGCCATCTTCCATCCCGGCTTGCCGCCGGAATATGGATGTTCACGCAAAGGCAGATTGAAATGTGTTCTGCCTCGCAGCACCGTCTGGGGATGAGTGAATTCACGGAATCCCCATTCCCCGTGGTACGCGCCCATGCCCGAGTGACCGGTTCCGTTGAATGGCACTCCCTTGACCATCATATGAATGCATACTTCATTGATGCAGCCTCCGCCGTACTGCTGTGAGGACATGACACTTTCAGCCCATTTCATGTCAGATGTAAAAACATACATGGCAAGAGGATGTTCGCGGTCCGCAATCATATCCATGAGTCTGCCGATTTCATCATCATCAAACGGAACGACCGGCAGAAGCGGACAGAACAATTCATGCATGACTATATCTTCGTTTTCGTTTACCGGATATATTATAGTGGGCGCAAAACGGCAGGCATCCCTGTTGCCTGTTCCCCCGAAAACCACTCGGTCCCTGTACTGCTCCGAGAGCCCGACGCACTTGTCATAGACCGCTTCGGTGATCAGCCTGGGGTATTCCGGATTATTTTCCGGACTGTCGCCTATCTGTCTGACAAACTCTTTTTTGAGTTCGGTCAAAAAATCGTCCGCTATCTCTTTTGCCACGGCTATCTGATTGATGTTTATGCAGATCTGACCCGCGTTGCACAGCTTGAAGAAAGCAATCTTGCGCGCGGCATCCTTCAGGTTTGCGTCCCTGCGAATTACGCACCAATTGCCTGTCTCGCCTCCGAGTTCCAGAGCGACAGAAGTAAGATTATGCGACGCGCACTCCAGAACGTGCTTCGCAACCGCCGGCGAACCGGTATAGAATATCTTGTCAAATCTCTCGGCAAGACACATATCGGCTGCATCATGACCTCCGTCGATCAATGTCACATATTCCTCAGGAAACAGATCCGAGATTAATTTTTTAAGCGCGCGTGTGCTTGCGGCCGATTTTGAACTTGTCTTTATCACCGCGGTGTTTCCCCCGCTGATGCTTGCAGCCAGCACCCCCAGGGTCAGCAGGACAGGGAAGTTGAACGGACTGATGATCAGCGACACTCCATACGGCATCTTATAAACCGTGGTACGCGTGCTTGGAAAGCACATAAGCCCGCTGAAATGTCTTTCAGGCTTTGCCCACTTTCTGAGCCCCCGAAGTATCTCGTCTATTTCAGTAATCACAGGTCCGATATCGCAAATATAAGCCTCGGTCGGACTTTTTCCCAAATCCTCAAAGAGCGCCTGCATCAGCTCCTGCTTATTCGCAAGTACCGCCCGCCTGAGTTTTTTCAGCTGCTCCTTCCTCCACTTGACGTCGAGCGTCTGCCCCGAACGGAAAAATCCCCTCTGTCTTAAAACGATCTCATGTATTTTCTGCTGTGTGTAACCCATATTCAGTGCTCCTCCGTTTTTGTATTGTTTCGGACATATTATTGAACACATCCCCCTGTCTGTTCAGGCAAAGCCTGAAAGACAGGGGGACCGTTTATTGGTTCAGGTTTTAACCATATTATAATCAACACGGCTTTTGCGTTTTATATGGTTATTATAATATATTAATTTGATTTTTTAAAGTGCTTTTAAAATTTTAAATAAATTAATTTTTATTGTGCTCTATCAGAAGCAATAATTTTTTCCTCTCGGTTATAACAGATGTATATATATATATTTTAAATATAAATATTCAAAATATATATTGAATTTTTTGTCAAAGTATGATATAATTAAAGAGCGTATTTGGACCTTGTGTCCGTAACATATCTTTTGTAAGAGGAGAGACTAAAATGCTGTGTAAACTCAAAAAGAAATGCTTATGCATTGGTCTTACGCTGGCGCTTTGCCTTTCTGCGGCAACTATCTGCGGAGGAAACGGTTTCAATACCGTAAATGCGGCTTCCGATCAGCGTGCCGCTGCTGTTGACACGTCAGGCAAGGGAGACGGTTATTCCGCTGTGCTCTACGATAACACCAACGGACTGCCGACCTCCGAAGCAAATGCCGTCATCGAGACTCCGGACGGTTTTATATGGATCGGCAGCTACAGCGGACTTGCCCGTTACGACGGAAAGAGCTTTGAGCATGTTGACTCTACCACGGGCATATCCAGCGTTGTAAGCCTGTTTGTAGACAGCAGGGAAAGACTCTGGGTAGGAACCAATGACAACGGATTCGCCATCATGGAAAAGGATAGCTTCAAGCTGTTCAATTACAAGAGCGGTCTGACTTCCTCCTCTGTCCGCGCAATAGCGGAGGACTCTGACGGAACCGTCTATGTCGGCACAACCCGCGGAA
This sequence comes from uncultured Eubacteriales bacterium, assembly GCA_900321515.1. GTDB lineage: Bacteria > Bacillota > Clostridia > Oscillospirales > Acutalibacteraceae > RUG762. The sequence continues at coordinate 5,892 of ONWI01000153.1, forward strand.
TTGCTAAAGTAGACACCGAAGACAATCTCAGGCTGCTTGACGACGAAAAAATCAATAACGAATACATCCGCATATTGGAAATGGGTGCAGACGGCATCATTTACGGTCTGACCAACAACGGCGCTGTTTTCACCATGAAGGACGGCAAGATCAACGCATTCCATACTCCCGAAGATATCGAAATTGCCAATATCCACACGCTCCTGCCTGATACTGCAAATCCCGGTTTTGCATATGTAGGCACTTCGCAAAGCACCGTTTACCACCTCGACCTTACAGATAAGCCTAAGACCTCCAAGACCTTCGATATCTCGCCTATTGACTATGTGAATTCCATAAAGCGCGTAGGCGATCTGCTCTGGGTCTGCGCCGACAACGGCATATGCATCATTTCCGGCGATAAAGTAATAAGGCTCTCGAATCTGCCTGTAAACAGTTCTGTTGAATGTGCCATCACCGACTATCAGGGCAATATCTGGGTCGCGTCCTCCAAGCAGGGCGTAATGAAGATCGTGCCCAATCAGTTCTCCGACATATTTGAGAAATACAGTCTCTCCGAAACAGTTGTAAATGCTGCTTGCATGTACGATGACATGCTCTTCATTGGCGGCAAGAACAGCGGACTTTCGGTTATAGGCAGCAGCGGAGAATTAAGCAGCCTTCCCCTGACCAAGGCAGAGACCGCTTCCGGCAAAAGCATCGGAGCAAGCGATCTGATTGAATTGCTCAAAGGGTGCAGAACCAGATCAATTATCCGCGACAGCAAGAACCGCCTCTGGATATCCACATTCGGCGAGAACGCGCTGCTCAGATACGACAACGGTTCGGTCACAAGATTCTCCCCCGAGGACGGACTCCCCTCCGACCGCGTCAGAACGGTCATCGAACTGAAGGACGGCAGATTGGCCGCGGCATGCACAGGCGGTATTGCTATTATTGACGGCAACGAGATCACAGAAGTCTACGGCGAGGAACAGGGAATATCCAACACAGAGATTCTCACCATAGCCCAAGGATTGACAGGCGACATCATCGTCGGCACGGACGGCGGCGGAATCTATGTAATCAATAACGGAAAAGCCGTTAACATAGGTCTGGGTTCCGGTCTGACCTCCGAAGTTGTAATGCGCATAAAGAAAGACATATCCAAGGATATCTTCTGGATAGTTACAAGCAACTCCATATGTTATCTTGACGATAATTATCAGATTACAACAATAGAAAAATTCCCCTACTCCAACAACTTTGACTTATATCAGAACAGTAAGGGAGAACTTTGGATTCTCAGCAGCAACGGAATGTATGTGGTCTCCGCCGATGAAATGATAAAAAATGAGGAAATCAATCCTGTTCACTACGGCAGAGACAACGGTCTTTCCTGCATACCGACCGCGAACGCCTACAGCGATCTTACCGATTCCGGCGATCTGTATGTAGCCGGAACGACAGGCGTTGCCAAGGTGAATATTGAAAAGCCCTTTGAGAACCAAAGCGAAGTCAAGCTCTCCGTACCGTGCGTTGAAGCCGACGGCAACCGGATTTTCTTTGACGAAAACGGAAAGGTTATGATCCCCGCGTCCACCAGGAAGCTGACAATATACAGCTACGCTTTCAATTATTCACTTGTCAATCCGGACGTCACCTACTGTCTTGAAGGCTTCGACCACAATAACACAACGGTTAAACGCAGCGAGCTTACTCCGATCAACTACACCAATCTCAGCGGCGGCGAATACAAGTTCGTAATCCGTGTGGGCAATTCTCAGGATGTTACAATGCGTATTGTCAAGGAAAAGGCAATGTATGAGCTGACGTGGTTCAGAATTGCCAGCGTCGGTATGGGACTGCTTTTCCTGATGGTCATTGTCCTTGCATACAACCGCAGCAAGGCAAAGAAATTCCTCAAGAAGGAAAAGGAGCAGAAGCAGCTTATCCGTGAAATAGTCGAAGCATTCGCTAAAGTCATAGATATGAAGGATAAGTACACCAACGGTCATTCATCAAGAGTCGCTGAATACACCGTGATGCTTGCCAAAGAACTGGGCTACGACGATGAAACCATCGAGACATACTATAACATCGCCCTGCTTCACGATATAGGCAAGGTCGGCATTCCGCCCGAGGTGCTCAACAAGCCCGGCAAGCTCACCGACGAAGAATTCAAGACCATCAAGTCTCACGCCGCTCTTGGCTACGACACCCTCAAGGGAATCAGCATCATGCCCGAGCTCGCCATAGGCGCAGGATCTCACCACGAGCGTCCCGACGGCAGAGGCTATCCAAAGGGACTCAAAGGCGACGAGATACCGCGCGTGGCTCAGATCATCGCCGTCGCCGATACCTTCGACGCGATGTATTCGAACCGCCCCTACCGCAAGCGCATGAACTTTGATAAAGCCGTTTCCATTATCAAGGAAGTCCGCGGCACCCAGCTTCAGAGCGACGTCGTTGACGCTTTCCTCCGCCTAGTGGATAAAGGCAAGTTCCGCGCTCCCGACGATTTCGGCGGCGGCACAACCGAGGATATCAACAACATCCATAAGAAGCAGAACCAGGATCAAATGAACGGACAAAGCAAGTATTAAATGAATGCCGGATATGTCCGGCAAATCAAACAACTGACAGGCAGCCCCGTCTCAGGCAATAAGCTGAGCGGGGCTGCCTTTTTCGCTGTGCTGAACATCGTATAAGAGCCGATTCGTGTCGATTTTCGCGGCGTGAAACCGGCGGGAAAGCCAGTAATGGAGATTTCCTAAATAAAAACAAAAATGCCGGAAAAACCGTGTAAAAAGTTTGTTAATTCAGCCTATGTAAATTTTCAGATAAAGATGTTATAATTATATTGTTCATAATTAGATTGTTATATGGGGAAAAATGCCCCAAAAACTATTTGGTCGAGGTGATCTTAATTATGCTGAACATAGGCGATACTGTGGTTTTCGGGACGGAAGGAATTTTTACCATCGAAGAGACAACACAAAAGATGATCTGCGGCAAAAAGACAGATTATTATGTTCTTAAATCAACGAGCAAGGATAATTCTGTGGTATATCTGCCGATGAACAATCAGATGTTGTTGGAAAAGGCAAAGCCTTTGGTAACCAAGGAAGAGATCGGACGGCTGATCGAAAACATTCCCAATTCAGAGGATTGCTGGGTGGACGATCATAAGCAGCGCAAGGAGCGGTTCAACAAAATACTGCAAAGCGGCGACAGGCAAGGCATAATAGCTCTCGCCGATACCATACATAACAAGCAGAAAGCTCAACTCGCGGCACACAAGAAGCTCAACGCGTCTGATGAACGCATACTTCGCGAAGCCGAGCGCATTATAAGTCTGGAATTCGCCTTTGTACTTAACATTGCCCCTGAAGAGGTCAAGGAGTACATAAAAAACCGTATAAGCGTTTCAGCGTAAGCTGTCAGAGCCTGCTGACGTAATGACAAAACGGGCATAAGGACACTTTCACGCTGAAGTCCTTTGCCCGTTTTTGTTATTTATCCCCGAGATACGCTGATAAAATCTATTTACAAAATACAGACAGGGAGGTAACACATGAAAGTAATCAAAGGAATATTAGCGCTGCTTCCGCTGGTGATCACGGCGGCAGTGCTCCCAATCATGCCCGAGCAGGTTCCGATGCACTACAACATAGAGGGCGCGGTTGACCGCATGGGCAGCAGATATGAATTGCTGCTATTGCCGGTGCTGGTCCTTCTGGTCGTCGCGGTCAGTGAACTGGCAGCCGGACATTACGCCAGGCGCGCGGAAGGTCCCGAAGACGACAAGGACGTAAAAGCCGCGAGAATCAACGCGAAAACCATGCATATCATTTCGTATGCACTTCCGGTTTTTTTCGGAGTGATGCAGGTCTGCGTCCTTTACATGACCTACCGCAACTCAATGGCGGATAATAAAGAGGTCAATTCCGAAATGATTGTCAGGGTTACCCACATCTGTTTAGGAATCATGTTCGCGGTGTTCGGGTATTATATGCCTAAGACGGAAAGAAACAACATGTTCGGCTTCCGCACGAAATGGAGTATGTATAACGACAACACATGGCACAGATGCAACAAGCTTGGCGGCATCATCTTTATCATAGTCGGTCTGTTGCTGATAATAACCGCAGCGGTTTTACCTGCCAATGCGATTACGTTTACTATGCTCGGCTATCTGCTGATAGCTACGGTAATCCTGATCGTTTATTCTCGCAAGGTCTACAAAGAAGAAATCCGATAACGCACAAAAAAGCGGCTCTCCGGTCATTTCCGACACGAAGAGCCGCGATTTTTTACGAAGAACAGGGATCATCGGACTGATCAAAAATCGCTTGCCTGATTACTTAAGACCAAAGCGCTTCTTGAATCTGTCAACACGTCCGCCTGTATCAACCAACTTCTGCTTGCCCGTAAAGAACGGATGAC
>ONWI01000141.1 GCA_900321515.1 uncultured Eubacteriales bacterium
AAAACAGGGGCAGAGCCCATCGCTGCAACGCGCTGCGACGCAAATTATGCTTAGGCGCAACCGATAAGGCACCTTATCCAAATTTTCCTGACTACGATTTACGTCTGCTTTTGTGAATTTTAAGCACGTGCAACTAAAATTAAGTCCAAAATTGATTTCCGTGCTGTCAATAAAAATCCTATTGATATTTCTATGACAATAGGTTATAATAATATTTAAATATTCTTAAATTTAGGAGATAATCGACCATGAGTGAATGTACACACGATTGCAGCACATGCTCGGCTAACTGTTCCAGCCGTCAGCCTTCAAAAGAGAACTTCCTCGAAAAGCTCAACGACCTGAGCAGCGTCAAAAAGGTAATTGGCGTAGTAAGCGGTAAGGGCGGCGTCGGCAAATCCCTCGTCACCTCATTGCTCGCCGTAACCTTCAACCGCCGCGGCTTCAAAACCGCCATTCTTGACGCGGACGTCACCGGGCCTTCGATTCCCAAGGCGTTCGGCGTGAAGGAAAAGGCTCACGGCACAGAACAGTATATTATGCCCGCCATTACCAAGACGGGCATACAGATGATTTCCGTCAACCTGCTGCTCAACAACGAGACAGACCCGGTTGTGTGGAGAGGTCCTGTCATAGCCGGCACAGTCAAACAGTTCTGGACAGACGTCATCTGGAAAGACGTTGACTACATGTTCGTCGATATGCCTCCCGGAACGGGCGACGTGCCGCTTACGGTGTTCCAGTCGCTTCCGCTCGACGGCATTGTAATTGTCACATCCCCGCAGGAACTTGTCTCCATGATCGTATCAAAGGCGGTCAACATGGCTAAACTGATGGATATCCCGATTCTCGGCATTGTTGAGAACATGAGCTATGTCGAGTGCCCCGACTGCGGCAGGAAAATCAACGTATTCGGCGAAAGCAAGACCGATGCGGTCGCTGCCGAATCCGGTCTCAGTGTTCTGGCAAAACTCCCTCTCGACCCGGTGCTTGCCAACAACTGCGACAACGGCCTTATCGAACTTTTTGAGGGCGATTACATGGAATCGGCCGCTGATGAAATAGAGAAAGCCGTAAACTGACTGAATGATTCAAAGGAATGGTAACCGTATGACTCCCGCAGAGTTTACTCAAAAATGGAAGCGTTCGCCTATAGTTAAATTCACGCTGTCTTCCCCGCTCTCGTCAGGTCTGAGCGAATGTTCCGTCTCGACGTTAAAGAATTTCGGATTGCCTCAGTCCGCCGAGCCATGGCTCAGCTTTATGGAATTTGTAATGACTGACAGCTTTCCCGCCGCGGATTTGAATGAACGGGATCTCTTTCCGATAGGCAGCCTTGCGAACGGCAGTTTTATCTGCATAGAGAAGAGTTCAGACAGAGTGGTTATTTTCGACCGCGACGATCCTGAAGAACTGTGGGTTCTCAATCGCTCATTGCAGTCACTTTATGACAGCATCGATATATTCGACACATTTATAGCCGAGGTCAACAGACGCAATCCTGCCTTTTCATGGGATTTCAGAATACCCGACGGTATGCTCGATGAGCTGAGGCAGAAGCTGACCGGCTGCGATCCGGAATCTATGGAAGCCAAAGGCTACTGGTACTGCGAACTTGGCGTTCTCGACGACAGCGCTGTTTGACCCTCCGCCATTTTATGATGAAGCCGGTGTTTTACTGATATGAGTTCAGAATACAGATACGCAAATAACGAAAACGATACGCCTGATTTTGACCTGAAGGGCTGCGGAATACAGCTGTATTCCGGACTCGGCATAATTCTGCTGGTGCTTTTCGGTTCACTGTATTATAATTTTAAGGTCACGCTTCTGCCTATAGAAGTCCACAATTCCATGCCTTATATGACTCCCGAGACTGTAGCGCTGTCCATGCAGCCGGCAGTCTCGCAGAGTCTCGCCGACCGCCGATTCACCCTGAAGGTGGACAGCAAGGAAACCGAATTCCGGCTGGGCGATTTTGAATTCACCACTTCCCCTTATGAGGACGGACATTCCGATGAGGTAACCTATAAAGACTCCAAGGGCAAGAATAAAACTAAAGTCATAACCACTAAGGGCAATCTCTGCTTCAACGAAACGGCTGTACACGAATTCATCTACAAGCTGGCAAAGGAATACGGCACGCCGATGGTCGAACCGAAGTATAAAATATCCGGAGAAAAGCTCACGGTCTACAAAGGCACTGACGGCGTGGGAATAGATTACAACAATCTGATGGATACCATTTTCAAGCGCATAAAGGCCGATGACTACAGCCCTATATCCACAAAAATTGTCACCCTTAC
>ONWI01000049.1 GCA_900321515.1 uncultured Eubacteriales bacterium
GGAGTTTTTTCCTCACGGATTAAAGGGCTGTCTGACCGATTATTACAAGGTGGATAATCTGCACGATTACGACGCGGTGTATCGTGCTGTGTCATATCTTTCGTATAAATACGGCAGACCCGACGGTATTGAATCACTGAATGACTACTGGGCAACACTCGAGGCAAGTCTCCGCAGGGATTTCAATGTGGTTGGCTTTGATGTAGACTATGCACGCAGAGTGTTTGATAAAAACGCGGTGTTTGACACGGCCGCCTCCGTCGGCGTCAAGGTGATGAGACGCGACGAGGACGGTGATCCGGTTATTCCTGAAGGCTCCCGCATAGTGCGCTGCTGTGGAATGGTCAACCGTTATGGCAAGGTGACCGGCGCGGCTGCATATGAATTTTCCGACCTCCCGGAGCTTATCGTAAAAAATAAAGAACTGCTCTCATTTTTCAGTCTTTCCGACAGGGAGTGCGACTCTTCCAATTCAAAATTCATGGATACGGCGCTCAGGGTAGTTGACGCCGTGCGACTGAGAGGCGGCTTCTTCAATCTGACGTTCGCGGTTGGGAGCGATATTGTTCTTTGCGAAGCTTCGTTCCTGCCGCCAGAAAAGTACTTTGCCGACGTGCTTGCCTGCACAGGCAGCAGCGACGTCTGCCATCTGTGGGCTGCCGACAAGGTGGGGATGAACATGGATTACCACATTCTGCCGGAGACCACCGTGTTTGTCACACGACGCTTCGACCGCAGCTACAGATATTCACACGATCGCATTATGAGCAAGCTCGACCCGGTTATCAGACGGCACGGCAGATGCTACACCGGCATAGAAATCACCGGTGACTATTTCTATATTTTCAAGGCGGACAATTCTGCCAAGGCTCGCGAGCTTATCAGGTTCATTCAGGTGGATTATTCCGACAATACTCCTATAGCGCAGTTTCCTCCGCTCAAGGCTGTTGACCGGACAGAACTGAGACAGACCGCTATCCGTGAGCAGTCGTCCTTTGAGGCGAGAAGGCTGCTCAGCCGCAAGGTCGAGGAAAAGCTCCATCAGAGCAGCGCGTATGAGGAAGCCAAAAACAACGCGGGAATTTTGTCTGGCGCAAAGATACAGTGATTAGAAAATAATTAAATAAACCGAACGGTTGAAGGATTTTCCAGCCGTTCGGTTATTTTTTATGAAAGATTATTTAAAATCCTCAGCAGTGAAATGATATACCTTGTCGTAATTGCGGTCGAGAGCGATGTCCATGCTGTATTGATTTAGATTATACACAGCCGACCACTGTGTCGGATATCCCTCTCCCGACTGCGAAATAGATTCCAGAACGTCCATGGCTCTCAGCTCCGTCATGGATATAGACGCGAATCCGTTGTCGGGATTGGTATATAACACCAGTTCATCGGAATAGTCATAATTCCGACCCGCGATGTAATCGCCTTCGGGTGTTCTGGCGAGGAATGAACTGCATCCGAAGTCATTGTTCTGAACGTCTGAATCAGCCAGTCCGAGATACATTTTATGATTTATGAAAGCGAATAGTTCGTCATAATCCGAATAATTACCTTTCAACACATCGTCGAGAAAATAATCCTGCTTGACGGTCATTTTGTAAAGATCCTGATCGACGAGTTCTACACTGGCGATGGTGGCAAGCCGGCTGTAGAGAATGATAAAAGTGACAATGAACGGAGTGAGCAGAATGATTATAATAATCAGCAGTACCTATGGCCATTTTTTCTTTGGTTTGTCTGTCTGTGCGGTTTCGGTGTTTTTGATCTTTTCGTTGTTCATTTTAATAAATTCTCCCTGAATTGATTTGTTGTATATATGATAACATATCAATCTGAATTTCATCTGAAGAAATAGGGGGTTATTGATTTTGTCACGATGAAAATGTCAAAAAATCAATCAAGGATTTATCGCTCATAAATGTGTCGGCGTTGTAGAGATAGAGCAGGTCGGTGATCTGATATTCATTGAGCAGTATATCAATGGTGTCGTAGCAATACCTCGGGTCAACGATGATTATCTGATCAAAATATGGGATCAGAAACTGAACGAAGCAATTTGCGTAGGAATCCTTGATCAGCATCAGTGTGCGATTGGTGTCTGCCGCGGTTGTGACGGTGACTAATGGGTGATTGCCGCCGAGAAACACCGCGTATTTGTCTTTGGTATCCAAAAACTCTTTCTGATAAATGCTGCCCTCAGTCTTTCCGCCGTCTGAGTACCTGACAGACAGTGGATGATTTCCTTTCGGCACATATATCTCAATTTTATCATAATATCCGTGACTGCCGCTCTTTGAGGAGAGAGTCCCCTGAAAGCTCTCTGACACGGTATAAATGTCGAATTCAAAGCTGTCCGGGTCTATTTTCAGATACGGCGCTATGCTTTCAAAGGCTGTATATGCACCGAGGCTTGTCCAATGGTGATCGGTGTGATAATACAGCTCTTGATATCTTTTCTTCCTCATTGATTTGGTGACGTCACAGAATTTGATTCCGCCAAGTTGTTTGGAAATATTGCCGAGCTGCGCCGGTTGGTCTGATTCCGGGGCGTAATCAGGCAGTTTGCTTGTCATTACGGTAACTGCGTTGGGAATGATTGCGATGCATTGATTAATATCTCCGTATTTATTGGCGACGGCATTGAGCGCCGCGAGCTTCTTTTTCATGGCTTGTGGGTCGGGTTCGGACGGGATAAGCATAAGATAGTTGTCCTTGCCCAGATATACGCCGTTCATCTCATTTTGCCCGAACAGTCTGTTCCGCGTGAAAAAGGATATCTTTGACCATGAGTCGCGGAACGGAAATTGATCGGAGAGATATTTTTCCAGATTATCACCGGAGCTGCCGTCGGAAAGACCCTGAAAGCTTATTTTCGGGAACTGAGCCAGCATTCGGTTTTCCGTCTCCGAAAACTCCCTGTCGGGTGTGAACAGTGCGATTATGTCAAAGCAGATCACAGTGCACAGAAACATGCATGTTATCCACAGCTTTGGATATTTATTGCTCTTTTGCATGAACGACCGCTTCTCCTTCCGTCAGAATTTTGCGTAAAGAAACGATGATACCGTGTCGCTTATCATAAATGCCGTACTTCCCAGTAGCAGCAGCGCGAAAAATACGGTGGAGCAGACCTGAACGAGTGTGTTTTCCCTGTCCGAAATTTTGCTTCCCAGCCTGGACAGCAGAGGCGTTGAGCCGAATATGGCTGCTGTGAGCAGAATTCCACCGCCGGTGAGATAAAAAATTCCGGTGCGGTCGGCAAATCCGTTGCCGCCTATGCCGAACATTCTCATCAGGTAGACCGCCGCATATGTGATATTGTCGGAGAAAAAGATTGTCCAGCCGATTACCGCGAACAGGAATGTTAATATTGAGCGGCACAGAGACGGAATTTTGCTGAGAACATTCTTTAATGCGAATTTTTCCAGAAGAAGCAGCGCGAGGTGATAGAGTCCCCACACAACAAATGTCCAGTTTGCCCCGTGCCATAATCCTGTAAGTACCCAGACCACCGACAGGTTCAGAATAACCCTTTGCCTGCTTGCCCTGCTGCCTCCAAGCGGTATGTAGACATAATCCCGGAACCACGCGCCGAGTGATATATGCCAGCGTCTCCAAAAATCAGTCATGCTGACCGATGAATAGGGATGATCAAAATTTTTAGAAAAGCTGAATCCGAATATCCGTCCAAGACCTATCGCCATGTCAGAATATCCGCTGAAATCATAGTAAAGCATCAGCGAATAAAACAGAGCGCCCAGCCATGCCGTCAAGGCTGACATGGAGCTCAGTTCCTCAGCCCTGACGGCGTCGAACATCCTGCTCAGACTGCCGGCGATTATCAGCTTTTTGCTCAGACCTATGATGAACAGCTTCAGTCCGCTTTCAACTGAATCAGCCGTCATCCGGCGATTCTTTATCGGCCGCGCCATATCGCGGAATTTGACTATAGGCCCCGATGTTATTTTTCCGAAGAAGGAGATGTAGAGCGCAAAGTCAATGGGATTGCGGAGCGCGGGTTCGTCGCCTTTAGATACGTCACATAGGCAGGATATTGCCGAGAATGTGAAAAACGATATTCCGATCGGAGCCGCGGGAACGCTGAAGTTAAAATCGGTCCCCGTTATTTGTCCGATACTGTTCATAAAGAAAACGATGTATTTGAAAAATACCAGCAGAGCCGCATTCGCTGCAACTCCGGTGGCGAGCACCAATGTATTAAGGGCGCTTTTATTGGCGCGCCGAAGCTCGTCAAGTTCCAGAGCGGTAAAATAATTGAATGTGATACTAAGACCTATCAGTATTATATCAGCCGGGCTTTCCCATGCTATAAAGAAAACGCTCAGCAAAAGCAGCAGCAAATTCCGCAGTTTGTCTGGTATCAGTCTGTAAACGATAACAGCTGTGGGAAGAAATAAAAAAACAAAAAATACTCCTGTCAGAGACAATTATTATTTCCCCCTTAATGCATCAGTGAAAGCCGCAATGGCTTGGTTATCGCGGCTGTTTATTATGAATACTGCAAAGCCTGAATCTGATTTGTAAACCGAATGGTTGTTTAGCAACTCCATCTGTCCCACGCCGTAGCTTTCGAAGATTTCTTTCTGTGATTCAAGGCGCGACTGAGCTGCTGTCCGCACCTGCTGTTCCTGTGAGCTGTCCGCGAACTTGATAAGAAGCAATTCGTCCACATCCATATTGGTCAGCGGATAATACAAGGCGCAGAACTCATATTCCGAAGGCTCGATGCCATAGAATCTCTTGACCGTCTGATTTGGCGCGGGCTGCATATTTGTCATATCCACACTTTTGCATATTGTGTCAAGCACGTCCTGTGGATCGGCTTTGCTTATGGAAGATGTTCCGTCCGCCGCCGATACAATAATGAATATTGCCGCCGCGGCTGCCGCCCATCTGCATATTTCGTAAATAAAAGATTTCACGGTATGTCAATCCTCCAGAGTGGCAAGATAAAGATTTTTAGCCCATAGCTTATAAAAGGGCTTGCAAACATGCACTCCGTCGCCGGACCACCATTTGTTTGGTTTGAGCTGCATACAGATCTCATCGTTGTCTATATAGTAAATTCCGTTTTCCTCACACATTTTTCTGCATTCACTGCTGTAGTCGTAAATCTGAGCCCAGGGAGCATATGATGCGGCTCCGTCAGATATCCATATTATTGAATTGTAATATATTTTTGCGTCAGGCAGTGCTTCGCGCAGTTCATTAATGATCTGAAGCACTTCGTCGGCATATTCTTCCGGCGTTTTCCAATATCCTATGCCGGCGTCGTTTAGTCCGTAGCATAGATAGATGTATGTGGGAGCGAGATTTTTGAGTTTGTCCATGTGGGTTCTGACATTCCGGATAGTGTCGCCACCGTCTGCCAATACTCTCGAATAGCTCAGAAATTTGAAGTATGAAAAGCCGTGTGCCCTTGAATCGCCGAGTATCGCATAATCCTTGAATAACGAAAATACGTCTACTCTGTCGTTGTTTATATCGTCGATGAGCTTTTCTCGTTCCAGTTTTGTTTGTTCGGATTCAAGATATTCCTTGGTTCTGGTGCGATGAAATTCTTCGGCCACAGCCGGGTCATTTTTTTCCATTTTTTCAAGACAGCTCAAACCTTTGAGCGTTTCCGCTGACCCGGCGGGGCTTTTTTGGCTGTCAGCAATCGCCATCCCGATAATGATGCAGGTTGGTATTATCAATGTGCATAATACAAAACACAATTTTTTTGACAATGGAATTGAATTGTTTTTCAATAGATACTACCTCATTCTATATGACGAATATAAAAGACAATAAACTGAATTGACGGAAAAACCAGATATAATAGTATAACATTGAATAAATTATATGTCAATACTTGTCTGTGAAGCGTCTAAGAGCATTCCAAAAGTCGAAAAAGGGCTTTTACTGATGGTTAATATTGACAATTATAGGCTGTTTAAAATATGCAAAAAGAAGAATAAAAAAATAATCGAAAAAAACAGAAAAAAACACTTGACATTCGGCGAAAGGCGTGATATCATAGTGAAGCTGTCGCCAAAAGACAGCTACCACAGAGAATCGGTCAAGACATGGATTAATTCAAAAGAGTATTTGATGGCTGCAAAAAACTTTTGAAAAAAATTAAAAAAAGGTCTTGACAAATGAAATTTGCTGTGGTATAATGGAAAAGCTGACGACGAAAGATGCTGTCAGCGTGCTGAATAAAATCGGCACAGAACCTTGAAAATTAAACAGCGAAACGACAAAGAAACCTGTAATTCCTTGAGGGATGTTGTCGAGAGACGACGTACTCAAACGAAAACGAACAACACGGTAACTTTA
>ONWI01000137.1 GCA_900321515.1 uncultured Eubacteriales bacterium
ATCGGTCCCCGCCCGCAGTTGGTCAGGGATATGGTATTCATGACCGATGAACAGCGCATGCGTCATACAGTCCGCCCCGGACTGAGCGGACTTGCGCAGGTGCGTGGACGCAACGCGATTTCGTGGGAAGGCAAGCTGAATACCGACTTGGAATACATTGATAAGATCACCTTTTTTGGCGATGTGAAAATTGTGCTTCAGACCGTATGGAAGGTTTTCAAGCGAGAAGGCATTACCGAAGAAGGCATGGCAACTGCGACGGATTTTGGCGATTATCTGTTGGAAACGAGCAAGGTCAGCCAAGAGGAGTACGACAAGAAACAGGCCGAGGCTCTGCAAATATTGAATGTGAGGTAGCAAATTTTGGATTCGTTAGCATTTTCTGTTTCCATGTGTGTGTACGGTGGTGACAATGCGGAGCATTTTGATACTGCGGTTGACAGTGTAGTCAATCAGACGGTAAGACCGCAGGAAATTGTATTGACGGTGGATGGTCCTGTGCCCGAATCTATCGACCGCGTCATTGAAAAGTATAGCTGCGCACTTGACGGCAGCCGGATTGCATTCAAGGTCATCCGGCTGGAGAAAAACGTGGGTCACGGTGAGGCACGCCGCATTTGTTTTGATAACTGTGCGTATGACTTGATTGCCCTGATGGACGCCGATGATATTTCGGTTGCTGATCGGTTTCAAAAGGAAATCGAAGTATTTAAGCAGGATAGCAGTTTATCGGTGGTAGGAAGCCATGTAGCTGAATTTACAGATAATCCCGAAGAAATAAAAAGCAGGAGAACCGTCAGTCTGACTGATGACGAAATCAAAAGAGATATGAGAGGCAGATGTCCCGTCAATCAGCCTACTGTCATGTTCAAAAAGAAGGATGTTGCTGAAGTGGGCGGCTATATTGATTGGTTCTGCAATGAGGATTACTACCTGTGGATTCGGCTGGCACAGGCTAATAAGCGGTTTGCCAATGTAGACGAATGCCTTGTGAAAATGAGAGTAGACCAGAAATCCTATCAAAGACGCGGCGGACTGAAATATTTCAGAAGCGAAAGGAACATACAGCGATTGATGCTGCGTTCCGGAATGATAACACCGGCGGTCTACCTGGTGAATGTTGCAAAGCGATTTATTGTACAGTTGCTGCTGCCCAACAGCCTGAGGGGTTGGGTGTTCAATAAATTTGCCAGAGAATGAGGAGCTTGCTGTCATGAAAAAATACAAAATCGGCTACACCACGGGTGTTTACGATATGTTTCATATCGGGCATTTAAATATCTTAAAAAAAGCCAAGGCGCAGTGCGATTATCTGATCGTCGGCGTGACGACAGACGCACTTTGTGAAAGCAGAAAGCACAAGCGTCCCATCGTCTGTGAGGCAGACCGTGTTGCGATTGTGCAGGCAATACGCTATGTTGACGAGGTTGTGCTGCAATCAGATATGGATAAGCTGGCGGCGGTCAAAAAGAATCACGCAGACGCGGTTTTTGTCGGCTCCGACTGGAAAGGGACGCCGTCGTGGTTGCAATACGAGAAGGAATTTGCCGAAGTTGGCTGTGAAGTCGTCTACCTCGACCACACCGACGGCATTTCCTCCACTATACTCAGAGAAAGGCTGAACCAGCAGGATGATATTTGAATATAAAAAATGGGACGAATTTTGCAAAAAACTGTATGATGTCGGTATGGTCAGCATACCGGCCTGTGAAGTTGCCGATGTGCAGGACAGATATCTTGTTTTGAAGCATGACGTTGAAACCGACGTTCCGAGGGCTGTGGAGCTTGCTAAAATCGAGCATCGTTACGGTCATCGGGGCTCTTTTTATGTGCAGGCATACCTTATGCAGGATGAAAAAAACATTGCGCTGCTCAAGCAAATGCAGGCGATGGGTCACGAGATTTCCTATCATTATGATGTGATGGACAGCAATAAGGGGAATCTGGAAGGCGCCATTGCCGAATTTGAGCAAAACCGCAGGATTTTTGAGCAAAACGGATTTCCTATCGTCACCGTCTGCCAGCACGGCAACCCTGTGATTGAAAGAGTCGGCTACACATCCAACCGCGACTTCTTCCGCAGTGAAAAGGTACAGGCGCTTTATCCCGAAATCTCCGATATTATGGTGAACTTCAAAGTCCAGGCACATACAGATTACACATATTATTCCGACGCGGGACGTAAATTCAGCACGATTTACGATCCGATCAATAATGATATTGTGAACAGCGATGACAAAAATATCAAATACGAGGATTTGAATGAGGTCTTTGCGGCATTGCAAGCCGGAGAAAACGCCATTTTGAGTACTCATCCGCACAGATGGACAGAATCAGCTTTTGAATATACCGTCAAAAACGGCATATTCAAGATTGTCAAAGGCACAGCGAAATTGCTGCTGCATATTCCGGGCATGAAAAAGCTGATGGGACGTTACTATTACTTAGCGAAGAAGATTTGAGGAAAAAAGGTGGAATATTATGAAATCAGAGCAATCCGTGAAGCAGGTTCAAAACAAAATTCTGGAAATCATGAAATATATTGATAAGCTGTGTCGTGAGAATGGCATTGTCTATTACATCATGGGCGGCACGGCGCTGGGAGCAGTACGTCACGGCGGATTTATTCCGTGGGATGATGATCTGGATATTTTCATGACGCCTGATCAATATGAAAAATTTAAGACGGTTCTGGAAGCGCAGCACAGCGATACCTTTGTGCTCCAGGAGTGGCGGACAACCGAAAAATATCTGGAATACGCCAAGGTGCGGATGAACGGCACTACCTTCATTGAAGAGGTATATCAAAACCGAAAGGATATGCACCAGGGAATCTATGTCGATATTATGATGCTGCACAAGGTGCCCAAAAATCGTTTTGTGCAAAAGCTGGTTTACTACGAATCAAAGTTTGTCACACTCTATGCCTTGTCTCAGCGCAATTGGAAGCCCAAAACCAAAGGACAGGCGCTCGTGCTGCATTCGCTGAAAATCATGCCCTGCAAGCTGATGGCAAAGATGGCTTACCGCCGCATTTACAAGTATGACAAGTTGACGGACAATTTCATGTTTTGCTATTGGATTACGCCCGCGAAATTCCGCAGCGGATTGTTTGACGCGAGCTTTTTTTCCGAACCGGTTGATATTCCCTTTGAAGATACGATGCTGCTCGGCTCCAAGAAAATCAAAGAGTATCTTGCATACCGCTACGGTGACTATATGAAGCTGCCGTCAGAGGAAGCGCAAAAAGCGGCGGTTCACGCGATGATTTTTGATACAGAAAAAGACTATAAGGAGTATATGCAATGAGCAAAGTAGAAGTTTTGATTTCAGCGATGCACCAGAGTGATTTTTCCATTATGGAGCGCACCAATGTGCATACCGATGCGCTGCTGATCAACCAGTGCGATCAAAACAGTCTTGTTGAAGAAGCTCGCTCTTATGGGAGACTGCGCTGCATTTCGACTACGGAAAGAGGACTCAGCCGCAGCAGAAATATGGCCTTGAAAAATGCAAAAGGCTCCTATTGTTTGATTTGCGATGATGATGAGATTCTTTATTCCGGGTATGAAAAGGAAATAGAAAAGGCATATGAGGCGTATCCTGATGCGGACTTAATCTGCTTTCAGATTAAGCGGGAGGGCAAAAAATATGCGGATAAACCGTGTAGAATTCGCTATTTGAAATCATTGCGAATCGGAAGCTGTCAAATCACAATGAAGCCTGACAGTATTTTGAGAAAAAATATTTCCTTTGACGCCAATTTCGGTTCAGGTACACCGGTAGGCTCCGGTGAAGAAAATATTTTTCTATTCGACTGCCTGAAAAACAAATTAAAAATCTATTACGTTCCCGTTTGTATAGGAGAAGTGTCACAAACGAATTCCAACTGGTTCAAGGGATTCACAGAGGAATACTTTTTCAATCGCGGCATTATCATCAACCGAATGATGGGAAAAGGTATGGGATCCCTGTATGCGTTGTATTTTGCTATAAGTAAATATAAACGGTATAAAAATAATCTGTCATTTGCAAATGCCGTCAGCAAATTATTTCAAGGCATGAGGAAGAATGGAATATGAAAAAAAATGTTTGCTTATTAATATATGATCTTGGGTCAGGCGGCGCCGAGAGGGTTCTTAGTCAATGGTCACGCCTGCTGTCTGAGGACTACAATGTTTTTATGACTCTGTACGGTCACAATGTAACATACGAATATGGCGGGGAATTATGTTTTCTCGAAGGTCAGGCGAACAATAAAAATGTATTCACCAAGGTTTTGACGGTACTCAAACGTGCCGCGGCATTGAAAAAGTTTGTAAAAGAAAAGAAAATTGACATTGTTATCAGCTTTTGCAATGAGTGCAATCTTGTAAACACCTTATCCTCTCATGGCACAGAAAAGATTTGCTCCATCAGAAGCGCCTCTGACCTGGATTCCAATATTTTTGTGAATTACGTCGTAAAATCAAGAAACAACCGCATTGTGATTCAGACCGAAGCGCTGAAAAAAACAATGATAGAGCGCTATGGCGCGGCTATTGCCGACAAGCTGACCGTCTTTGGCAATCCGTTTGACAGCAGAAAGATACGGCTTCTTGCGTCAGAAGATGCGCCGGAAAATCTGAAAGACATATTGGAAAACAAAAAAACCATCGTCAGCGTGGCTTCCTTCAAGCGTCAGAAAAACCATGCCAATCTATTGAAGTGCTTTGAACTGGTGGCGGAGCAGATAGATGACGCTTATTTGCTGCTCGTCGGTTCAGACAGCACCGGACTCAGGGAAAAAGTACGCGGCATGGCGGCGCAGAGCCGATATGCCGATAGGATTATTTTTGTGGGCGAATTAAAAAATCCCTATGCCGTCATTCAGAAGTCCTCCGTGTTTGTGCTTCCTTCTCTGGCGGAAGGGATTCCAAATGTTCTGGCGGAAGCGATGATCTGCGGCTGCCCTGTTGTTGCCAGCAATTGTCCCACCGGACCGGCGGAACTGCTCTGTGAGGATCCCTCTTCTGTGGCGTATGATAAAAACGGTGTGTTCCATGGGGATTATGGATTGCTGGTAACGCCGTTTGAAGGCTCATCCGCGTATGATTATGAGGATTATTCTGATGTCAATCGTTTTTTTGCCAAGGCGGTTGCTTCCGTTTTACAGGATGAGGAGTTTGCCCGGGAACTGAAGCAGAAGGCGATATTGGGCGCCAGACGCTTTGACATCGAACAATATAAGGCAGATCTGGTGGCGTTGGTTGCAAATTGCCTGCAATGAGAGGCGATGTGTCGTGGATAAAAAGAAAATGAATGTTGTAGAAATTCACAGCTCCTTCTGTATAGGAGGAGCGGAAAACATGGTTTACGAACTGACAAAGAGCTTTGACGCCGATAAAGTGAATGCCAAAATCATCACATTGCACTCCAGGCTGGGAACATCCTTGGAAGACAAGGTAGATGACGCCGGATTAAATGTGGAGTATGTCGGCTGTGAAGGCAGGGTAACGCCGGGCAAATTATTAAAGGTATACCGTCTCATTAAGGACTGTCAGCCGGACGTGATTCACGCGCATATGTCGGGGGTGATATACGGACTGCCCTGGCTGCTGACCCACAAAACAAAGATGTTTGTAACGGCTCATACGACTCCCGACAGAGCTTTTAATCACAGAACAGCGCAGTTGATAAAACATTTCGCAAAAAAACATCAGATTATTTTGGTTGCGGTTTCTCAGGAAAATCAAAAATTGATGCAGCAGGCTTACCAACTGGACGATGACTGTATAAAATGTGTCAATAACGGTGTGGATTTATCACGGTATGTCCATAAAGAACACAGAGAAATTGTTTTTATTAACGTGGGACGGCACGATAAGAATAAGAATCAGGAACTGATGGTCAGATTGTTCCATGCCATTCACCAAAAGAATGCCGATACGAAACTGATCCTTTGCGGAGACGGACCTGAGCATGAGCGTTTGGTAGCATTGGCACAAGACTTAGGAATATCTTCTTCCGTCGAATTCACGGGAAACGTCGGCAACGTGCAGGATTATCTGGCGCGCGCGGATATCTATTTGTCTGCGTCACATCGGGAAGGACTGCCCTTGTCCACCGTTGAAGCAATGGCGTCTTCACTTCCTGTCATTTCGACAGATGTGGGCGGAATGAAAAATATCGTTATGGACAACGGCATTTTAGTTGCGGATGGTGATGAAGTGGCATTTTATCAAGCAATGGAAAAGCTGGTGAATGACGAGTCACTGAGAAAGGCGATGGGGCGCAGATCGCGCGAAATCGCCGATGCGTTTTCTTCGGAGAAAATGGCGGAACGGTATACCGCGTTATTTAATGATGTATTATTAAGAGGGACAGATTCATGAGATTGAAATCAAACGCAAAAGTTGACGATAAAAGAAATGATCGTTTTCTGCTTCTGATATGTACGATAATTTTTGGGTTGATTCTGGCGAGAGATATCGGAGGTATTGGCGTAAACAAGTATTTGCTGCTTTCGGTAAGCGTTGTGGGAATGCTGTTTTTATCCTATTCCAACTTTTTGTGTTTGTTGGGGGTCCTTTTTTCCTTAACATTCGGCATACCGAGCACTTATATTTATTTGGCAGCGGTGTTTGTGTATCTATTTAAAAAACGCCATAAATTGGATAGGATCAGTATAGGAATATTATTATTTTTTATGGCGTGGGAATTGACTCATTCTCTTGTCTATGCCTCCACATTTGGTCCGGTAACATATGTGGGATATTTTTGCAGGCTGTTCCTGTTGTTTTCTCTGATCAGGGAAAATGATGACACGGTTGACCGCACAAAAATTGTGAAATGCTTCTCAATCGGCGTTTTATTCTTTATTTCTGTGATGGTCTTGATGTATTTGAAGGATAATTCCATAGACTATATCCTGAAAGGTTGGGTGCGAATCGGAGGAAGCAACGAGTATATTCCCCAAGCTACCGTTCAGGAAGGCATGAAGATGAGCACCAATACCAACAATGTGGCATATTTTTGTGTGGTTGGTATGGCTGGTTTTCTGTATCTGATTTACCGGGAACGAAAGGCGATCTGGTCCGTTTTTTTCTTTGCAGTGTTTGCATTGGGTTCATTCACGGTGTCAAAGACGTTTTTTATGATTTCGCCACTCCTGATTGTTTGCCTGATTAATCTTGTCTTGTTTACGTCAAAAGTATCCGTTGTGCAGAGAATCCTTATCTCAGTCACCTTTGTGGTTGGTATTGGTGTGCTCCTGAATACAGGAACGGTCAATGCGTTATTTGATCGTTTTGACAAGGTGGATTATATGCTTCAGGATTCCCGTTCGGTTATTTTTGTGGAATATTGGAACGCGTTCTGGGATCATCCGCTGGTTGCCTTGTTTGGAGCCGGCGCGTTTACCAACCGTCAGGTGCTTTATCCGGCACAGTCAACACACAACGGTTTGCAGCAGATACTGGTGTCATATGGTTTCACGGGCTTCGTGATATTTGTGACTTTTTTGGTGCGATGCCTGCGTCAGCAAATCAGTAGATCACACGCAAAAGGCTTTGGATTCCTGATAGAAATGGTTCCCTTGACGGTTGCGTTCTTGTTCACCCAGACCATACAGTTTTTAAATCCGCCGGACTTGATGCTGCCGTATATTATCGGAATGCTCGCTATATCTGCTGACAAAAACGGAGGAAAAAACGTTAAATGAAAAAAATCGGAATTCTGACATTTCATGATACAGCCAATTTCGGTTCCGCGCTGCAGGCATATGCCTTGTGCAAGGCGCTCAGAAATTTTGGCGCTGACGCGGAACTGATCGACTATCAGTGTGACGCCATTACGAAAAGGGAATTAGGCAGCAATGCCGGAAATGTACTGAAAAAGGCGCTGCGGTATATTGCGTTTGGATATCATCTTCAAAAGAAGCACAGTGAATTACTGCGTTTCCTGCGTGAGCCGAATATGATAAGCGATAAACGGTACGATATGGGGAATATCACCGAGGCTAATGACGCTTACACTTGCTTTGTGGCAGGCAGTGACATTATCTGGGGCGTGGATATTACGCAGAATGACATGACATATTTTCTTGATTTTGTGAACGACGCCCGTGAGAGATATGCGTTTGCTTCGTCCATCGGAGACAGAT
Source organism: uncultured Eubacteriales bacterium (assembly GCA_900321515.1). Taxonomy (GTDB): domain Bacteria; phylum Bacillota; class Clostridia; order Oscillospirales; family Acutalibacteraceae; genus RUG762. The sequence goes on from ONWI01000137.1 coordinate 8,144, forward strand.
GGCCAGAGGAGATGAATGCTCCCATTGGCTCCGCTCTGAAGAAATTCAAGAAAATTTTTGTCAGGGAAAATAACGCTGCTGACATTGTAAAAGAGATGACAGGCAAAGACGCGGAGTTGGTGTGTGATCCCACGATGCTGCTGGAACCCGCCGAATGGGGTTCGCTTGCGTCGGAAAAATATCAGAAATCCGATTATGTGCTGGTTTATTTCGGCAACGATGTACTTCTGGAAAAAGCCCGCAAATACGCTTCGGAAAAAAAGAAGCAGGTTTGGGTGATCAATTACGGAATACCCCTTAAAGGCGTAAAGAATATTCGTCCCACGTCGGTTGAGGAATTTCTCGGGTTGATCCTGTACGCGGACTGTATTTTTACCGGTTCTTATCACGGTATGCTTTTTTCACTGTATTTCCATAAAAATTTCTTATTGAATAACCGCGCTCATTCCAGCCGAATGCAAACGGTTCTTGATGTTCTGGGATTGCAGGACCGTCTGGTGGGTCATACAGACAATGCAGCCATGCCCGATTATTCAAAAATCGCCCCAAAGCTGGAAGCTTTCAGAATCAGATCGCTTGAGCGGTTGAAGGAGGTTCTGGAGTAATCACGTTATGAGTGTAAAACTTTGTTCCGCCGCACAGTGTACGGCTTGCGGCTTGTGTATCGCAAACTGCGGAAAAAAGGCTATTTCATTTCAGTTGAATGAGTACGGCTGTGAAATGCCGGTGATTGACCAGGCGCTGTGTATTTCCTGCCAAAAATGTAAGCGAATTTGTCCTGCCGAAAATACGACGCAGGGAAATCCTATCAAGACAGTATATGCCGCGTGGAGTCTGGACGAGGATATCAGGCTGAACGCAGCCTCCGGCGGCATGGCGTCCACGATCTGTCATTACGCACTTGACCGCGGCTGGAAGGCCTTCGGTGTGGATTTCACTCCGGATCAGGGCGCTGTATTTATAGAGGTGTCTTCCGACAATCTTTCCCGTATCAGAAATTCAAAATACAGTTACGCTTCTGATACCCTGCCGTATGACAGGATAGCCGAAGCCGTTTCAGGGGGCAAAACCATCTTCATCGGTTTGCCGTGTCAGGTTGCTGCTGTGAAAAAGCACATTGCAACCCGTCAATGCCCGGCAGATAATCTGTTTTCCATTGATTTACTGTGTCACGGCATCGCGCCGAGGCAGTATATCCTCCAGCATCTATCCGCTGTCAAAGCAAAAAAAGGAGATACTGTTTTTTTCCGCGATCCCCAAAAAGGCACAAGAAATTATTATTTCAGCGTCATACGGAATGGCAGGACGGTTTATTCCAGAAAAGTAGAGGAAGATGACGTCTATCAATTGGGATATCATAAAGCGCTGATATACAGAGAAAACTGTTACAACTGTCAGTATACGAACACGAACCGGATGGGCGATCTCACCTTGGGCGATTTTTCGGGACTGGGCAAAACGAAGCCTATCGCGTATTCCGGAAATAATGTGAACTGTGTCACAGTGAATACCGATAGAGGCATGGAATTGTTGAATGCCCTTACAGCGGAAGGACTGATTTCCATTGACGAACGACCCATAGAAGAGGCAATACAATATGAACATCAGTTTATCGCGCCGTCTGTGCCTCACAAGAAACGTACCGTTTTTCTGGAGAAGCTGCGGGAAACCGGTTCATTTGAAATCAGTGCGAAATTCGCATTGAAGCAGGAACGCAATCGGTATCACCGTGCGAAATATTCCGGGAAACTGCTTTTGCAGGAGCTTTCGTTGAGAGTAATTACTCCCGAAATGCGCAGAAAAGTAAAGGGAATGATCAAAGGATGAAAGCCAATAACAAAGAATTAGTAAAAAAGACAGCAATTATTACCATAGGAAATGTCAGCACGAAATTGATCAACTTCCTGCTGTTGCCGTTTTATACCTACATTCTTTCCAAAGAGGAATACGGCACATATGATTTCCTGCATTCCTATATTTTTCTTTTGATACCGGTGATTGGTTTCCAGATGGATCAGGCGGTCTTTAAGTATCTTGTCGAATCCCGCACCAACCCCGGCAATCAAAAAAGCTTGGTGACAACGACAACGCTGTTCATGCTGATGCAGGTGTTGTGCTATGCGGTACTGTTTGGTATCATTGGTTTATTCTGGAAATATACCTATTTGCCGTTTATGGCTGTCGTGATGATGTCTACGGTTGTTTTATATGACACGCAGCAAATGGTGAGAGGAATTAATAAAATCGGTTTGTATGCTACAGCCGGTGTAATCAGTTCTACGATCAATATACTGTGCAATATCATACTTCTGACCAAATTTAACATGCACGTTGACGGTCTGTTTCTTTCCAGCATCATTTCAACAACTGTTGCAGTTGTTTTCCTATGGGCTTCTTCGGGACTGGCTAAACTGATTGATATCAAGGCTTTCTCTGTCGTAAATCTGAAAAAAGAATTGTCCTTCGGTATACCTCTGGTCCCCAATGAAATTGCGTGGTGGATTATTCACGCCTCAGACCGTACCATCGTAACCGTAATATTAAGTATGGCGTCAAATGGCATTATCGCAGTATCGCAGAAGTTTTCGTCCGCGTATATTATGGTATACAATATTTTTAACCTCTCATGGACAGAGTCGGTTATCCTTCATTACAAGGATAAGGGCGGAGAAAAATACATCTCTGACACGCTGAATTCAGTGACCGCCTTGTTTTCCAGTTGTGCTCTTGGGATCGTAGCAGTGATGCCGTTTATGTTCCATATTCTGGTAAAGGGAGATTACGGTTCAGCTTATTACCTGATTCCGCTGTATATGATTGCCGGTGTGGTCGATGTTTATCTGGGAATGCTCAGCGCTGTATTCGTGGCGCAGTCCAAGACCAAATATATTGCCTCCACGACGATGCTTGCCGGAATCATCAATATTATCGTGCATCTGGCGCTGATTTATTTTATTGGCATTTATGCCGCTCCCATTTCCACTGTCTTCGGTTATGCCACTATACTGGTCGTGCGATATCTCCGGATTAAAAAAGAAACCGAAATACGGTTCAATCTGAAAGGTATTCTGATGCAGGCGGTGCTTTTTGCTGTGACGATGATTGTATATTATATTCGGAATCCCTACCTTTGCGGACTGATTCTGATTGCTGATCTGGTTATTTGCATTTATATGAACAAAATCATTCTGTTAAGCTGCAAATCTATGGTCATGGGAAAACTGAAAAAAGCCAGAACTTAATCCGGCGAAAGGAGAAAGCAAAGATGAAATCAGACGCTGTTTATCTTCTTCGTTTTGATGATCTCTGCCCCACAATGAAGTGGGAAATCTGGGACGAAGTGGAAAAAATACTGAATCAATACCAGATCAAGCCGATCGTAGCGGTGATTCCGGATAATCAGGATCCCGCACAGATGTGCGAAGAAGAACGACCGGATTTCTGGGAGAAGGTTGCACAGTGGCAGCGGCAAGGCTGGACGATTGCGCTGCACGGTTACCGGCATGTTTATGAAAATAAAAACGGCGGGATCATCAACCTCAATGATTATTCCGAGTTTGCCGGCGTGGAGAAAACAGAGCAGCTTGCGAGGATTCGGGCAGGCATTGCAATATTTGACAAACACGGGATAAAGGTTGATACATGGGTTGCACCGGCGCATTCCTTCGATTTCAACACCGTTGAATGTCTGAAGCAGTGCGGAATCCATATCATCAGCGACGGTTATTCCGACAATGTGTTTGAATGGAAAGGCATGAAGTGGATTCCCTGTCAATTATACCGGTTTGTGCCAAAGGAATCCGGCGTGTGGACAGTGTGCAAACACCCAAGTATGTGGGATAGAGAGCAACTGGAAGCATTCCGTGAGGAAATGGAACAATGGCATGATACTGTAACCACCATGCAGGAAATTTCAGCGCAAACGGTCTCAGAGGAACAGAGTCGTCAGGAGTGCAGACTCAGCAAAAAAAGATGCCGTCGTATCTGGTTGAAAAGAAAACTGAGTCAATTAAAAAAGACGGTAATAAAGACGGGGCAACATGGTGTTTCCGTGATGAGCCTGCGTACAAAGACGTGATCAAGTACGGCAAGATTTCCATCGGAGACAATTGCTTTATCGGCGCTAACGTGACCATTCTTCCCGGAGTAACCATTGGTCCTAACTCCATCGTCGGTGCAGGCAGTGTTGTGACGAAAAATGTTGAACCTGATTCCGTTTATGCCGGTGTGCCGGCAAGACGTATTTGCTCTTTGCGTGAATATGCGGATAAATGCTTGGAGAATACGCCTGCTTACAATAAGGAAGCCTATTGCAGGGATAAGAAAAAAGAAGTGTTGAGAATCCTGAATTCTGAATAGATGCTTCTGAAATTGGTCCGTTCCGTGTAATTTTATACTGTTTGGCAATTCATTTGCAGGAGAAAAGAGGGAAGCCAAATGAGGAAATATATTAAAATATTTACATTATTGTTTGTCCTGACGTTTGTGAGGATATACTTAGTAAATCCTGCGAGCATACATGCTGCATCTTATGACGATACGGTATCTCTGTACGTCGGGGCACTGGGTGCTTCAAACGGTGCCGAAACGACGACAAGTACGCGCATAAAAAGCGACAGACTTTGTATTGCGGAGAGCGACGTCAACATTGAATTGTCTGCTGTGAATGCAAAGTACGCGTTTTTCTGCTATGACGCCGACAATCAGTATCTGGGTTGGAGCGGTTGGATTACGGCTTCTACCTTTGATGTTGACGGGGAAGCAAAAGTGCTGTATGCTGACACACGCTTTGTCCGCCTGATGTTTTCCTATTCTGACGGAAGAACGATTACAAAGGCAGACATAGAAGAAATTGATGGCTGTGTTAGCTGTCAGCGTTTGTCAGAAGAAGCGCCGGAAACCCCCACTGTCGTGATGACAAAGGGCACGCTGAATTCCAAAACCGGTCTGGAAGTTGCTTCTGCCACTAACGGTCGCACAGAGCGTCTGAAACTTGAAAATCAGAATATTGCCATTACGCTCGGCAGCCTCGAAGTAAAATACAGTGTGTTTTATTATGATGAACTGGGACAATATCTGAGCTGGTCCGGATGGCGCACCGACGCGCAACTCGAATTGTCCAGTGAAAACGCTGTGGAAAATGCCGCGTCTGTCAGAATTCTGTTTGCCTTTAAGGACTCCAGAACCGTGACACAGAGCGAAGCGGCAAGTCTGGCTTCCTGTATACAGCTGGCGGATACAACCGCGCCTTCTGAAGAAGAGGACGAAAACCGTCTGTCTGTTACGCTGAGAAAAGGCGCATTGGTAGGGGCAACCGGAAAAGATTATGCCATGACCACCCGTGCTTCAACAGAAAAGCTTGACTTGACAACCAACAATATTTCCGTCAAGCTGGGAGAGCGGAATGTCAGGTACGCGGTATTTGCCTATGATGCACAGGGTGGCTATCTTGGCTGGACCAGTTGGTATACAGACGCCGTCCGCGAAATCAGTCGGTCGGATTTGCCGGCGGGAACCGTCTATGTGAGAATCATGCTGGCTTATGGAGACAATCGCGAATTAGGCAGCGAGGAACTCGACGATTTATCCGACTGTGTCTTCATGTACGCAAAGGAAACCGAAGAACAAGAAGAAAAAGTTCGTGAACCTGTCACCCTGAAGAAGGGCGCGCTGGTAGGTTCTACGGGAAAAGACTACGCGATGGATACCCGTGCGGCGACCGAAAAACTCGATATAACTGCCAAGGATATTACCGTCAAAGTGGGAACGCTCAACGCCAAATTTGCCGTATTCAGCTATGACGCGCAAGGCGGCTATTTGGGCTGGACCAGTTGGTACACAAATGCCAGATTTGAAATCGTTCGGGAAGATCTCCCGGAGGAAACCGTTTATGTCAGAATCACGTTTGCCTACGGAGACAATCGTGAGATCGGCAGCACAGAGCTTAATGAGCTCGCCGGATGTGTGATCGTTTACGCAAAAGCAAACAGCGGGGGAGAAGAAAAGCCCAGTGAGCCTGTCACTCTGAAAGTCGGTACGCTGGTGGGCTCGACAGGAAAAGATTATGCTATGAATACCCGTGCCACAACAGAAAGAATTGACATAACGGCGAAGGACACAACCGTTAAAACCGGTACGCTCAATGCCAAATATGCCGTCTTCTGTTATGACGCGGGAGGAGGGTATCTCGGCTGGACCAGTTGGTATACGGATATCAGACGCGAAATCAATCCCGCCGATCTGCCGGACGGAAGTGTCTATGTGAGAATTACATTCGCCTATGCTGACAACCGTCAGATAGGCATTACGCAACTCAACGAGCTTTCGGAATGTGTTCTTGTTTACGCCAAGGAGACGGGCGAAGAAGAGGAAGAAGAAAGAACGCGTGAACCCGTTACGCTCCAAACCGGCGCGCTGGTAGGTGCCAGCGGAAAAGATTATCCCATGACGACCCGTGTATCCACAGGTAAACTCGACGTGACTACGAAAGATATTTCCGTCAGGATCGGAACGCTCAATGTAAAATACGCTGTGTTCAGTTATGACGCACAGGGCAATTATCTTGGATGGTCCAACTGGATTACAGATATCAAGCGCGAAATCAATCCTCTGTATCTGCGGGACGATACCGTGCAAATAAGAATCATGCTATCCTATGGAGATAACCGTGAAGTAGGCAGCACTGAACTCGCTGAGCTTTCCGACTGCGTTTTTGTCTACGCGAAAGAAATCTCAGGATATGCACTTCCGGAAGATTTGACGTTGACTTCTGACGGCACAGTTAGTTTCAATGTGAAAGAATCGGAAGCACATACGGTGATGCTTGGTGTTTACCGTCAGGAAGTGTTAAGCTCTTTTGCTGCCAAAAAGTTGAATCGTGGTGCGTCAAGCAGTTCGTCCAGCCTGTTGGCAGTTATTCCTATCAAGCTGAAAGCCGGATCGAAAGAATACAGCATGAATATCAGCAGTGTCTTCGACTGTTCAGCAGAATACTATGTCTCGGCAAAAGCTGTGGGAAGTGCCTCTGAAGAGAACGCCGCCGACATGGGCATCGGACAGGTAGTCAATTCCAATACCGTCTTTTTTGTCCGTCCTGACCAATCGCTGGAATCCCCCGATACGCTCACATGGAGCGAGAATGCCTACGGTCGTGCGGAATGGAACGCGATAGAGGGCGCAGCCTCCTATCAGGTGATGCTGTATGCCAACAATGAGATTGTGGCATCCCGCAATATCAATACCACTTATTTCAATTTCAGTTCCGGCTGGATTGACTTTGATAAGATTACTGAAAACAATTACACCTTTACCGTGACCGCCATGAGCGGGGACATTACAACCGTTTCCAATTCCGTTGAATCGGTCAGATCTGCGGTGTTGTCAGAGCCTACGTCGTTGGATGCTGTTTCCATCGTGACACAGCCTGCCAACAAATACGCCAGTCTTAACCGGAACGTGAGCGTAACCATGAAGGCGAAAGGAATCGGTCTGACATACGATTGGTATGTGAACGATGTTCTGACGGTAAGTGGGGCAGACGATGCCATTGTCAACTTTACGCCGGATGCATTGGGAAGGGTGAATGTCTATGCTGTGGCGCATGACGCGTTTGGCAATTCTGTCACGTCTGACACCGCCGTTATTACAGTGATTGACGACAGTCCTGTCGAACATGTCATTACTACCCAGCCGCAGAATCTGAACATCGACGAAGGACAGAGCGGTTATATAGATTTAGCTGTCGCTTGTCATACGCTTGTCGACTTTTCCTTTCAATGGTACGAAAGTTATGACAATGGAGAAACATGGGAAAAAAGCAGTACCAACATCTTTGTCTTTGTTCAAGGCTATCGTGGTCTGAACGGTTCGCTGTATCGCTGTGAAGTCACTGCGACAGCGCCAACCGGCGTCGTAGTCTGCACAGAGATGTCGGATACCGCCGTGTTGACGGTCAACCCGATCCCGATCGTGATTTATTCTGATCTGGCAGATCGCTATTTTGTCGCAAGTACACCGAGTATCGATGTGGAGGCAATGGGCGAAAATCTGACATATACCTGGATGTACAAGACGGATGGTATGAATGCATTCGCGGCTTTGCCGGGAGAAACAACAGACACCATTTCCATTGAGGGTATTTCGGAAGAAACGCAGTTTTACTGTCTGATTCAAAATGAAGATGCATCTGTCGTTTCCAATACAACGACAGTTTACCCGGGTGCCAATCCGGCAACTGATATTCAAATTTATTTGAGTTATACACCTCTGAATCCAAAGCATCTGGCTGTGGGTGACCAGGTGCGGCTGTTTGCTATTCTGACGCCAGATGATTCGGATTCCAAAGTAACATGGAAATCCTCCAATCCTTCTGTTGCCTCGGTATCTAAAGGAAAGGTAACGGCTAAAAGCTTTGGTACAGTGTCCATTACCGCTTCGGCTAACGGCTATCAAGCCTCTTACACCGTAACGGTAGACAGTTATCTGGTTGAGTATAATCCCAATGGAGGTCTCTTCTCAGACGGAACCTCCAAAAATATTACGGAAAGAATCCAAAGCGGTAATCCGCCTTCGTTCCCCTTTATCTCTAAAGAAAACGATACCTTCCTCGGGTGGAGCGCTGACGGAACTACCACTGTGGACGCCAATCTGAGAGTGACACAAGACACTATGCTGATCGCAAAGTGGGAGCAGACCACAGAGGCGGAAGACGACAGTCTGGCGATTGAGCAGGATCTCCAGTCCAACCAATACGCGCGCATTGGCGATATGGCATTGTTTGAAGTGGTGGTCAATGGAGCGAAAGTGAAAAGCTATCGCTGGATGGTCAATGAAGGTTCGGGCTGGTACGCGGTGAATAACGGCGTGGCGAACAGCGGCGAGAAAACAAGAATGGAAGTGGAGGCGACCGCCGATAATAACGGCTATCAGTACAAGGTGGTTGTGACTTCCTTTAAGGGAGAAATTGTCGAATCCAACGTCTCTACACTGACAACGGGCACGGCAAGTGTTCCAGAGCAGACAGCTACAGAGATCCGTTTCACAAAGCAGCCTGAAAATGTGACGGTGACAGAAGGCGAAGATGCCGTATTCAGTGTGGAAGTTGATGCGGAAAACGCGGAATATGAGTGGCAGCAGCTGATAGACGACCAATGGATTCCGGTAGATCATCAGCAGAGCGCTGTCATGGAACTGACAAAGGTTCCCTTCACTGCTAATGACTGCAGTTATCGCTGTAAGGTTACCGCAAACGGCGTGAGCAAGACATCTCAAATGGTTTTGTTGACAGTGAAAAAGCAGGAAACTTATACGGTGAAGTACGATGCCAACGGCGGCGGATTCATGGATGAAGATGGCGGATATACGCTGGAGTTCAAGACGGAAAGCGGCATTGTCGGAGAATATACTCTGATAGAGGATGTTCCGAAAAAAGAAGGCGCTGTGTTTGCGGGATGGCAGACCGAAGACGGTGTTTCCGTTACAGAGGGTTTGAATGTGACAGAGAATGTTACGATCTACGCTAAGTGGAATGCAGTGGAAACCTCTTCTCGGTTCGTCATCAGAACCCAGCCGACAGACACCGTTGCGGTCAACGGAAAGGAAACCGTTCTCACCGTGGAAGCGGGGCTTCTCGGCGATGATAGCTTTACCGTTCCTGATAATGTCACTTACCAGTGGCAGGTGATGGGGGCAGAATGGACAGATATCGAGGGAGCCGATCAGCCGAGCTACTCATTTGTGGCGGCTACCTCTATGACTGGTAAGAAATACCGCGTTGTGGTCAGCTTCGGTGAAACCACACTGGAATCTGATCCGGTGACGCTTACGGTCAACAGGGAACTGACATTTTATTGGCAGTTGAATTCATCTGAAATGATTTTTGAAGGCGACAGCGTTACTCTGGATGTTTCCGTGGATACACCGGACTCGCAGGAAACTGTTTTCACATTCAAAGAAGTGGCTCCGAACGGAGAGGAAACCACCATCGAAACCCAGAGCGGCAGCTGGGCTGCCAGCTTTACCTTTACACCGGACATCTCTAAGAAGGGATACGGGTATTACTGTATCGTTACCTGTCTCGGACAGGAGATACAGTCTAATACAATGATGCTGGACTTTTACGAATTCGCTCAGCAGCCGGATTCCGTTGAGATCTGGAGTGATGATTTTTATTGGGGAATGCAGCCCTATCAGGAAGTGACGATATACAGTTCACTGCAAAATCCGCCGCCATTGGAGGAAACCTACTATTTCTGGCAGAGAAGTTACGATTGTGAAAACTGGGAAACAGATTATTCTTTCGAGGGAGAGGACGGAGGAACCTTACAGTTCTTCACAGAACCGACGGGGCCAATCTATTACCGTCTGAATGTCAATGGCGTTCTTTCCAATATCATCGAGGGTTACGTTTCAGAAGAAC
>ONWI01000015.1 GCA_900321515.1 uncultured Eubacteriales bacterium
CGCCCACATATAGGGGCAGAAGGAGCCGCCGAAGAATCCCCAGAACATCAGCAGGCAGTAGCCGAACACCACGCAGACAATGACATTCCGTATCAGACTGAACAGCACAGTAGCCAGCGCAGCCGCAGCGATACAGCCGAGCAGCAGAATCAACGCGCAGAGTGGAATCTGCGCCCATGCGAGATGGAAGAGCGCCGTGCAGATAGCCACGCCGGCAAACGTAAGCGCCGTGATGACGATTGCGGAAGGAACAAAACGGCTCAGATAGACCGACAGTGAAGATGCGGGAGAGGTGCGGAACCGTTTGCCGATTCTGTTTTTCTGTTCTGCGGAGGTGATGACTCCAAGCACTATCATGGAACACCACACGAAGTAAACCGTGTAGGCGATCGTGTAGTACATCTGGGAATCCGGCATGGGCTGGACCTCCATTTTGTATTCGGTGAGGTATTCTGTGATTCGGTTCCCGGAAGCACCCGAGAGAACGGAGGAAATAATCAATTCCACCACGCTGGCTTCCATCTGATGATCTTCAGAAGCATACACCGTGCATCCATCGTCATTGAACGCGGCGAAGACGTCCGCCTTGCCGCTCTGAATGGCATTCTGTGCGCTGCCGTCCGTGAGGGCAAACAGTTCGATGCCGTTCTCCTTGCCGATGTTTTCCAGCACCGGCTTTATTGGTTCAAAGACACAGCCTTCGGAAAAGCTGTAGCCGAGGGTGAAATCACCGAATTCCAGATTGTCGGTCATCATGTCCTTGAATACCGCCGAGAGCATTCCTGTTACCATGATCATGCAGAGCAGAATCAGAATTATGGGCTTGCATCTGAGCATTAATTTCAGATTGTTCTTGATGAGAATCATGATCAGCCCTCTCCTCCCGCGTAATCGCGCAGTTTTTTGCCTGTCAGGGTGAGGAATACTTCCTCCAGTGTGACGCTTGAGGGATCCTGATCCGTTACCAGCCGTGCCAGTTCATCCCGCGTACCGGTGGCGATGATTCTGCCGTTGTCCATAATGGCAATGCGGGCGCAGATAGCCTCCACTTCCTCCATGTAATGGCTGGTGTAGATGACAGTAGCTCCTTTGGCGTTGGCTTCCTTGATCTTTTCAAGGATAAAATTGCGGGACTGCGGGTCAACGCCTACGGTCGGCTCATCGAAGATCATGAGGTCGGGCTTGTGCCCGATGGAACAGGCGATATTCAGGCGCCGCTTCATGCCGCCGGAGAAAGTCTTGGCGTAGCTGTTCCGTCTGTCGAGCAGACCGACAAATTCCAGCGATTCGTCTACCGCCTCGCGCAGTTCCCTGCCGCGGATGCCGTAGAGCGAAGTGAAAAGCTCGACGTTTTCCCACGCCCTGAGATTGCCGTGAATAGCGAGGTCCTGCGGGATATAGCCGATTCTCCGCTTGATCTGCTTCATATGCTTCTTCGCGTCCATGCCGAAAACCTCGATGCTGCCTGACGTAGGTTTTAGCAGGGAGCAGACCATATTCAGCGTAGTGGATTTGCCCGCGCCGTTGGGGCCGAGAAGTCCGAAGATTTCGCCTTCTCTGATTTCCAGTGAGATGTGATCGACCGCCGTTCTGCTGTCAAATTTCTTGGTCAGACCGCTGAGTTTTAAGATCGTATTGTTTTCCATGATGTCCTCCGTAAATTTGTTGATCAGGTATTTCTTTTTTCTTACGATCCTATGATACCATATCTTCCCGGAAATATTAAGTGCCGTTGGTCATTCTTTCATATGACGAAAGTCATATTCTGCAATTGTTATGTTTGATACATGGCGTTGCCTTTCCTCTGTCAGACCCTTTTCATGCAATGTATCCTATGATAAACAGAAACGCAATAGCATGTATACGCAGGATAAAAAAGATTCAAAATCTGCGTCGCATTACTCAAAGAAAAGATGATTGTCAATAACCAATATTCATTCAATCCCTTTTCACTTGAACGACATCATTTATCATGTGCTTTAGAGGAGTTTCGCTCCCGTCAAAGAAAGAAATGGAAAACACTGTCGCAGTGCCGGATATTCCATTCGTCTCGATACCAAAAAAATCATAAAGCATCTGCCTGTTATCCGGCACATATCCTTCCGCCTCATGAAAGAAAAATGCTATCGCGCTGAGCAGCAGCTTACCTCCTGTCCTGTCGGAATCAAACCAGTGTGAATCTCCGGTAATATCCGCGCCAAGAACAGCAAGCTGTATCAATTCAAAATCACATTCATCATCGTGAATAAATATATTAATGCACTCATGAATAATTTGACTTACCACAATAAGCCAACCCATCAAAATAATACCCGAACTACAAAGCTGTTGACTAATCTATGACAAGCGCGTTGTAATAATGAAAAGTAGGAGCAATACTCGCCGTACTTTTCAATGAGGCCTATCAATTGAAATCAAAAGAGACAGATAATTGCAGCAAATTATGGCGGAAAGAGATGCCATCTGCCTTGGCAGCAGCAAGACGCGTGCGGAGAGATTCCGAACAGGCTCTAAAATACTTTTTTCTTCCCCTGGTAGAACCAGAGGGCTGTCAAGCTGAAGCAATCAAAAAATCCGCGCATCGTCGGAGTATGTCGATGCGCGGAGAAAAAATAAATATGTGAAAAATCAGACGGAAACCGAAATGCCAAGTATCATAGCGGCAGCTACGATCTGAGCGGCGTTGCAGAGCACCCTGCCCCAGAATGACATCTCGCCGACAGTTCTTTTGACGTAGTCGTTGAACATGGTAATGCTGCCCAGCATTCCCACCAGCACAAGTACCACTGACACGGTGAAGAGGAAGAACGAAAAGAGAAAAGCCGCAATACTCATAATAGTCATAGGGAAAAAGCATATCGTGGCGGCTTTAAAGGTCTTAAAAAGGGGGAGCCTTTTGCCCTCCAGAACGGAAAAGAGGTACTGGATTCCCGCAAACGCCGCAAGGCAGCCCGCCATCGTCAGCAGCGAGAAGAAGAAAATGCCTAAACCGGACGTATTAACATCACTTGATATGAGGTTGCCGAGCATATAGGAATCGAGTCCCGTCATCTTGTTTATTGCCCAGTCAACACCGTTGCTGAAAATAACCGAAGTGCCGAGAGCCGCAAAAATCACATTGACCACTCCGAACACTATCCACATGAAATGACTTTCCGTTACCGCGTCAACCGCCTTGTGCGGTTCCTTTGAAAAGAACGCCCTGGCGCAGTCCACTATTCCCATGCTCAGCTCCTTAACGTCAAATTTGCCATGATTCTGAGGAGCTTCTGCCGCTCCGTCACAGTTGGGACATGTATCATCAGGTCTGAGCAGCGCTCCGCAGCGTGTGCAAAATCTCGAATTCATAATTATCTCTCCTTTGATAGTTCAGTCAACGCTCAATTCAGGGAAAGCGACGCTCACTGATTTTCTGAAGTCGCTGACTGCCTGATCGGCAGTTTTAAGACCGCCGGCGCATTGGTTCATATAGGTTTTGAATATACCGCCGATATCGCTGTCATATTCAGTCATATTGTTCATGGATATCCCTTTTGCCGCGACGGAAAGCTGCTGGTAGTAATTCTGACCGTCAATGAATGAATCCTCGAACTGAGGGTCATATCTGACCTGCGAAACAATCTGGCTGTTGGCGGCAAACTCTCCGGTAGTGCGGAAGTACCTGATTGATCTGTCCAGCAGTGTCTCGTCATCTGTGCAGCCGGTAAACAGGGAAATAAAATCTCCCGCTTCTTCCTTGTTTTTGCTGCCGCTGTATGCCGCGAACCAGCTGCCGCCCCAGCAGTAATCGGCAGGTCCGGGAACTACCGCCCAATCGCCGTAGCTGCCTTCGCCCTTCATCTTGCCTCCGCACGCCTTTTTCATCACATAGAGCATACATATTCCGGACGAAAAATATCCGAATACGCTCTGTGTGTCGCTTATTCCCTTGAGCCATGCCTCGGACCACTGCTCCGCAGTGTATATCAGGTGAGCGGAAGCCATTTTCTGCATGTATTCAACATAGGCCTGTTTCCGGGGACTGAATACAAGTTTGCCGTCCCGCACCCACGGCTGTGTGTCTGCCGCGAGAAATGGCCTGAGCATATCCTCCTGCCCTGCGAGCATTCTTGTCTTGCCGTCGGAAACTTCCGACACCTTCACCGCAGTGTTGTAGAATCCGTCCCAGCTGCTTATCATAGCCTGTATCTCGTCGGGATTGTCTGTCCCGAGATACGCCTTTGCCATTGAGCGGCGATACATGAATATCCCAGGGTCAGCCTGCCAGCCGACCGCCTTGACATGTCCTCCTGAATCAGTGGCAGCCTCAGCGACATAGGGGAAATATCTCTCAATAGTAACCTCCAGCCCCAGTTCCGACACGTCCGCGGTAAGATCGGACTCTATGTATTTCTTGATGTTGTCCGGCGAGAGCATGAAAACATCGGGTATCTGCTCGCCGTTGTCAATTGCCTTCTGAAGCTCGTCGGCAAAATCCGATGAATTCACCGCACGAATGCCGGCTTCAAAACTGAGGTCATATGAGTTGGTTTTGAGAAAATCCTCCAGCTCCCTGCGGTATTCCTCGGAATAAACCCACACGGTTATCCTTCTCTTGCCGCCGCATGAACTGAGCACGGCAGACATTGAAATAACCATAGCCGCCGACAATACAAGAGATATGATCCTTCGCAGGAATTTATTTCCGCCAAAAATCAAACGCTTCTCTCCTTTTCGGGGTAACAATATTTTTATGGAATGATATGAGCCTTTGCTCACAAAGCTATTATATATCATATTATTTTGATTTACAAGGTCTATTTTATGAAAAATTTCCAAAAAAGGACAGGAGTACACCGCCATGCCGGATTCTATTAAGCCAATACTGAAATATGCCGTGTATTTGCCGTTATTTTACATTTCCGTAAAATATGCGCTTCCGCTAATAGCTCCCTTTATCATAGGACTGGGTATTGCAGCGATAGTGCAGAAGCCCGCGGAACTTCTTTCATCGAGGATACCAAAGCTCAGCCGCAAGGTCTGCTGTCTGATAATGACCTCTGGAATATTATTCGGCACGTCCGCTGTGATATATCTTGCTGTCTGTTCAGTCGTAAACGGAGCGGTGTCCTTCTGCCCCGGAATCCCCGCGCATCTGAGCCGTATCAAACAATATGTTGCGGAGGCTTCGGTAGCCGCCGAAGGCGCGGGTACATGGGGAAAATTTACAGCGTTTGCAGCTTCGGGCGCCAATCGTTTCATGGATTTTTTCTCAGATAATTACCGTGAATATCTGCCATCGGTACTGCGCCGCTCCACAAGTCTTTTATCGGGACTTCCGTCGCTGCTGGCTGGGGCGGCATTCACAGCACTTTCCGCGCTCTTTGGATGCGCGGATTATAACGGCGTAAAAGCAGGCATTAAGAGGCTGCTCCCGGAACGGGCTGTAAATAAGGCGTCTCTTATCGTAAAGACCTCGGCTGACACGCTGTCCGCACTTATGAAGGCCTACGGACTTCTCATGCTGATAACCTTCGCCGAGCTTCTGACCGGGCTGGGTATAATGAGTCTGGCGGGGTACGGAACAGGAAGCGTCGTCACCGCAGCGCTGGTGATTTCGATTATCGACGTACTTCCCGTATTGGGGACAGGCACCGTGCTGATACCTTGGGGAATATTCGAAATGCTGTCAGGAAGAACCGTTTCGGGGATAATGCTGCTCGTGCTTTTTGCCGTTACCGAGATCGTGCGCAATCTGCTGGAACCCCGGCTTATAGCCGGCAGACTGGAACTTCACCCGTTCTTCACCCTTGCCGGCGTATACGTCGGCGGCAGACTGTTCGGCGCAGCCGGAATATTCATTATGCCTCTCGCGATGATGATATTCCGTCAGCTTCACGCGCAAAAAAACGGCGCGGCAGAGTGATTGTCTCCGCTGCGCCGAACAATTCAAACAGCTCAGTCAGCCATTTCTTTAACCGTGCTTTTCTGAGCCTTTTTCTCACGTCTCTTCTCGTCCTCTTCCAGCTTCTTGTCTGTGACAAGCTTGATGTAGCTGTCGTCCACCATGCTCTGATACATTCTGATAAACGCCATAAAAAGGAACAGAGCGATAATCATGTATGGGACAAATTTCGGAAATCCGGCGTATACGTCGTCGGATATGCCAAAGACCACCACAAACACCATAACCGTGTAGAAAACAGCGGAGCCAACCATTTTGACGCGTGTCAGCTTCTCAATGATTTCTCTCATTCTTTTATCGGATAAATCCATGCGCATCAATAACCAAACCAGCATATTCAGCCCTCCACACTAATAAACAGCCTGAGCTGTACCTCACATCACGCCCGGAAATCCGAGATTCTTCAACGCATTGTTCGCCTGCTTGTTGCCTGCCTTCGCTGCTCTGCGGTACCAGCCGGCAGCCTCGGAGAGATCCTTTTCCCTGCCGATGCCGTTTTCACAGCACATGGCGTACATCACCTGGGCATTCACATTGCCGCCCTCCGCTGCGGTAAGCAGAAGCGCCGCGCCCTCCGCCCGCTCGACTGCGGAGCCGTTTTTGTCCGCGAATTTCTTTAAGGCGAGCATCAGACAGGCGTCGGGATGCTTGTTTTCGGCAGCCATTACGAGATATTTCTCTGAAGTCACGGAGTCCTTCTCCACGCCAATTCCGTTATCGTATATCATGGAAAGGTGGAACATTGATTCAGCCTCGCCCTCCCCGGCAGCCTTCTCAAAATATGCGACTGCCTCAGACTGAGCCTTTTCCTCTCCGCAGAACCCGAAAAACAGACAAAGTCCTACCTTGTTGAGAGCCGGTCCGAAGTTCTGAGCCGCGGATTTGCGCCAGCATTCCAGTGCGGCAGCCTCATCCTTCTCGACGCCTATGCCCGCGAACAGCAATCTGCCGTAATTGTAAAGCCCAAGGGCGTCCCCCCTGTCTGCTGCCGCCTTCGCGGCAGATGCGCCTTCCACTACGTTCTTTTCCATACCGTCATCGCCGGTCATCAGCTTGTCAGTAAGATTGTTGAGTTCATCTGTCGTCATTTTTTCAAAATCAAAATTCATGTAAAAAACTCCTGTTCAAAATATAATACTATTATTCTCAGCCGAGCGACCTGATAATATCAATAAGCTCGCTCCAGTGGTATATCTCTATACCTTCTGTCAACACACACTCGCTGTCGAACCTGAGATGGCCCTTGTACCATACCGGGAACATGCCGACGGCGGCAGATCCCTGAATGTCCGGTATAAACTGATCGCCGCAGAACCACACCATATCCGGACTCACACCCGCCCTGGCAAGAGCAGCCTCAAATATATGCCGGCTCGGTTTGCGGAAGAGATAGTCGCAGGATGATATGACAAATTCAAAATCCGCATCGGGCAGCGCGCCCCGGATTCTTTTTTCGAGAGTCCTGCCGCAGAAGGAAAGATTGCTCACCACGCCAATTCGGATATTTTCTCCTTTAAGAAAGTTCAACAGCTCGCCTATTCCCTCACATGGTTGGCAGGGATTTGCCGCATCCCAGAATTCAGGTTCAAGGTCGCGCAGGTCGGTTCCGGGCGGGAATTCTATGCCGAATTTTGCAAGGAGAAAACGGTTTATGCTTTCCTCCGGATACTCCGTGAGTCTTTTGTTGCGGGACGTGTTGTTAAACCTGTCAAGCTCGACATTGAGTTTTTCCTCCTCCGCCTGCAATTCGGCACCCGTCACGCCCATGGGATTTGCCGAAGCGTAGCGCAGAATGCTGTCGAATCCGGCGGAACCGTTGTAACCGCCCTCGCATAATAGAGTCTGCCCGTAGTCGAACATAATAAATTCAGGCTTCTTCATCTCCATAGCTCTCCCTCCTCCATGCTAAAAAACGCCATCCGACAATAGCACATTGATAATTATATCACAGACACACGCAACAAACAAGGTATTTTTGAATTTTTTCTCGATTGATTCCGGAAAATAAACAGAAAAGAGGCTCTTAGGATTAATTCAATAAAAAACTTGCAAATACCACAACTATTATGTATAATACATTTAATAATACAATGACATTGGAGGAATTTACAAATGAGCAGAATACTTGTCGCTTATTTCAGCGCGAGCGGAGTTACCAAGAGCGTCGCGGAAAAGATGGCGTCGGCTCTGGGCGCGGACATCTTTGAGATTGTCCCTGAACGCCCCTACACCAAGGCTGACCTCAACTGGCTGGACAAAAGGAGCCGCAGCACTCTCGAGATGAAGGACAGAAGCTGTCGTCCGGGCATCATCTACCGCGTCAACAACATGGAACAATACGATACACTGTTCCTTGGATTTCCTGTGTGGTGGTACAGAGAGCCGTCAATCATCGACACATTCATGGAGTCCTACAATTTTGACGGTGTGAAAATCATACCGTTCTGCACCTCCGGCGGCAGCAAGATAGGTGATTCGGGGAAAAACATGCAGGAATTGGCTCACGGAGCCGACATAGCCGAAGGCGGCAGGATACCCGCCCGGGCTTCTGTCGAAGAAATCAGGGCGTGGGCAGAACAGTATCTCTAAGCATTGAATTACATATGCTTTGATACCCGGGAACTCTCATTATGAAAAAATAACATTGGAGGACTCAATATGAACGAAATCATAAAAGCAATGGAAGAACGCAGAAGCGTTAGAAAATTCAAGCCGGATATGCCCTCGAAATCAGAGATTGACCAGATCATCGAAGCGGGTCTTTACGCCGCCAACGGCAGGGGCAAGCAGGCAACTATTACAATTGCAGTCACCGACAAAAAGCTCCGCGACCGGATATCCGAGGATAATCGGGTTATAGGCGGATGGCAGGAGGGCTTCGACCCCTTTTACGGAGCACCGGTCATTCTGATCGTGCTTGCCGACAGGAACTGGCCGACCGCCGTCCATGACGGCAGTCTCGTTATGGGCAATATGATGCTCGCGGCACATTCGCTTGGTTTAGGCAGCATATGGATCCACCGCGCACGCGAGGAATTCGAGCGCGACGACTACAAGCAGCTTCTCGCCGACCTGGGCATTGAGGGGGAATGGATCGACATAGGTCACTGCGCCACAGGCTACGCCGACGGCGAAATCCCCCAGCCCGCCAAACGCAGAGAAGGCAGGGTTTATTATTTATAACCTAACCCAAAACAGACCGAAAGCATCCCAATCCGCCTTCGGTCTGTTTTTTTCATATGTTATCCGCGGTGTTCCGCATTGTCCTCAAACGTCCGCTCACTGATGATGTATCTCGGGCGTGCCTTTGCTTCAAGGTATATCTTTCCGATGTACTCGCCCAGAATACCTATGCTGATAAGCTGTATTCCGCCGATGAAACAGATTATGCTGACTGTGCTCGACCAGCCTGTAATTGTATTATGAAGGAAGTACTGTATGATTGACCATATTACTCCTATGAAGCTGAAAAGCGCCACAACTATTCCCATTACTGTGATAAAGCGGATTGGCTTTATGCTCAGGCTTGTAATGCCGTCAATGGCAAGTCCGAGCATTTTGGAGAGAGGATAATGGCTTTTGCCGGCGAGCCGTTCGTTGCGCTCATAATAGACGCAGGTGCTCTTGAATCCCACCAGCGGGAACATACCCCTCAGGAACAAATTGACCTCCCTGAAGTCGGCAAATTCATTCAGCGCCCTCGAGGACACAAGACGGTAATCCGCATGGTTATAAACCACCTCCGCGCCCATCCCGTTTAACAGCCGATAGAAGCTCTGCGCCGTAAACCGCTTGAAGAATGTGTCGGTCTTGCGCGCGCTTCTCACGCCATAGACTATTTCCGCGCCGTCAAGATATTCATCCACCATCCGGTCCATTGCCGAAACATCATCCTGCCCGTCACAGTCTATAGAAATGGTTACATCGCACATATTCCGCGCTTCCATAAGTCCCGCAAGCAGAGAACTCTGATGACCGCGGTTGCGGCTCTGGGATATTCCCTCAAAAAGCTCGCATTCGTCAGACAGCCCGCGTATAATATCCCATGTGCGGTCGGTGCTGCCATCGTTGACAAAGAGTATTCTGCTGTCTGGACTGACCTTGTTTTTCGCTATCAGTCCCTCCAATTCCTCTCGGAACAGCTTGCTCGTTATCGGCAGAACCTCTTCCTCGTTGTAGCAGGGAATAACTATCATAAGTCTTGGCAGCATGGCATTTACCTCATTAAAACAAAATCTGATTAAATTATACCACGCTGCCAACATATGTCAAGCTTTTTGTGAGTACGGTCATCCCCTTTTGGGTAAGCTCAAGTTTTCGCCTTTGGCTTTGCAAGCAGTGCGCAGAGATATCCGAATATTACAGCCGCGGCAATTCCTCCCGCGGTCTTGGTTACTCCGCCGGTAAAGGCTCCCAGCAGACCCTTTTGTCTGACGCCCTCGCGCACTCCTTCGGCAAGCGAGTGCCCGAAGCCGGTTAGCGGCACACTTGCCCCCGCGCCGGCGAAATCCGATATCGGTTGATACAATCCGACTGCGCTGAGAATAACTCCCGCTGTCACGAAGCTGACCAGTATTCTGCCAGGCGTAAGATTTGTTCTGTCGATAAGCAGTTGCCCTATAACGCAAAGCGTTCCTCCGACGGCAAAGACCTTCAGATATTCCATGAAAATTTCCATATTGTCTTCTATCATCCTTTCTGACGGTGTCCAATGATATTATTTGATGATTTTCCCAAATAATTCGTATGAATTTGTAAATTGTTAATCAATATTTAATCAATTCACTTGCACACACGATATGTTTATTATATAATAAATACAATTAACCTGAGAAATGTTTTCAGAGGTGTTTTTATATATGGCATTTGCACCTATCCCCGAATACGAGGGGAAATCGCCCTATGTGTTCCTATCATACGCACAGCAGGACGAAAAGATAGCATACTCTATCGCCGTTAAAATGTACAACGAAGGCTTCAGAATATGGAGCAGCGCCGCATGCGGCAATCCCTCCGCCATGCGCATGGCCGAGCGCCTGGGTAATTCCTATGTGGCAATGGTCTTTTTGTCAAGGAGCTATCTCAAATACGCTTCCGGCGGAGAATTCGAGCCTCGCACGGTGATGAACAGCCCAAAGCGGAAAATAGTTGTCTGCCTCGACGACACCCCGCTTGGCACCGACTGGAATACAGTCGATTTTCCCGCCGGAATACGCTACAATCCCGACGTGCCGCAAGGACTCTGGCTGAGGATAAATTCATCCGACACCCTGGAAAAATGCCGCGGCGCCTGGCCAAAACGACCGATGCCGGAACCGTTCCAGGAAAAGCCCCAGACGGATCTCTCTGTGGACGAGGATGAGCTGACCGACGAGATGAGAAGTCTCAACAGCGTGATGAACTCATTCGGAGCCGGACTTGACGACGATGAGATAAACAATATCTCCCTCTTCCGCAAGAACGACCCGGAGCAGGAAAAATTCAAATGGCCGCCAAAAACCGAACCTTCAGAGGAGCAGGAATACTATTCCCTGGAAAATCTCATAGACAATTCGCCTATGCCTATTTCGCCCGAAAAAAAGCAGTATGACAGTATGCTTGGGCTGATAGAGAGCTTCATGGAAAAAAGCAGCAAGGCAAGGGAAGAAGAGCTGCGACGTTCACGCGAAGAAGCCGACAACACCGCCCGACGGCAGAAAATGCCGATTTCAGAAAACACATACACCGATTATCGAGCAGTGCCTAAAAATGAATTTGATTCGGTGGATCTTTCCAAAGACACATCATTCTCTCCTGTGGTAATAACCGAATCCTCCGCACCGCCCCCCATTACTCTGGATTACGGCGAGGAAACAGAGATCGCCTCGTACAGTATGACGCGCAGCCGCGACCGCGCTGACCGTGTGTCGGAAATAGTTTATTTTTCTTCCGCCAAGCAGCCGTCCGAAAGCCAGCCGGTGTACAATGAGGTGGAAAGCAACGAAAAAAAGCCCGAGCTTCCCTCAAAGCCCGTACCCGAGCAAAAGAAGGAACCGGACAGAAAACCTGCCGCGCCTTCCGAGCTTATATTTGAAAAGGTGGTGGATGACCGGAAATTCATCAAGTCCACCGACGACAATATCGACGGAGCAAAGCTGACATATCATCTGGGCAGCCTGTTCGACGGATTTGACGAAAATGATTTCATTCAGGATCCCCCGCAGGAAAAGCCCGAACCGCCCAAGCCCGAACCGCCCAAGCCTGAACCGCCCAGACCCAAGCCGGAGCCGGCTGTACCGCTTCCGCCGGTCAGGTTTACCGACGAGGAAATTCCGCTGCCCGCTCTCAGCTTCGAGCCAAAGCATCCCAGACCTGAACTTGAGGCTATTAAGGAAAAGCCAAAGCCTGTCATGCCGCATCAGCCAAGACGCACGCTTTCCAAGCCTCGCAGACGTTATATCGTATCGGTAAGAAGAGGCATACGTCATATTGAGTATGACGATGAGATGTATGAGGTCAACGGCAGATGGATTCCCGGACACATTTACCACCGTCTCATGCCCGGAGCCAAATATACTAATATCCGCCGCATAACCAAAACCACCGTTCAGGAACCGCAGCCGGTTTTGACTCCACGTTCCTCGGCGTCCCTCGACTCCGACAGCAGACTCTACAGCGCGGTCAACACATTCTTTACGCCCTCGATGCGCGGTGCATCCGCCGGTGAGAGCATACCCGAAAGTGTTCGCAGCGCCCTTCGTGAACGTCACGAGGTAAGACGCGGCGAAGCTATCAGACAATATGAGGAAGCCCAGACGGCACAGCAGCCCGCAGCCAAGAATCAGCCCGCGGCGGAAGAAGATAACACGCCCGCCCGCAAGCACAAATTCTCGCACGACGGCGGAATAAAGAAGCTGCTCATGGCCAACATGGAAACTCCTGTCAATCTGGAAGCTGAGGAAAGCCACAGACAGTACGGAGCAAGAGCCGAAGCTGTCGCCCAAGCATCAATTCAGCCCACGGCGGAAGATAAGAAATCCAAGAAGAAAGACGAAAAGGCTGCCAAAAAAGCTGCCAAGAAGGCTGCTGAAAAAGCTGCTCAGAAAAAGGCTGAATCAAAGAAAAACGACAAAAAGAACAAAGAAAAAAATAAGGACAAAAAATCCGAAGATAAACATCCTCAGGAGCAGATACATCCTCCGACAGCGGCGGCGGCATTTGCCGATGTTGACGAGGACAGCCTCATCGAAATGCCGAAGCAGAACCTCCCCGGTTTGAAACTCGACCCCTCAGCATACAGCAACATGAATCTAAGCGAGATTCTTTTCGGTGAAGAAAAAAACTCCAGAAAAAAGAAGAAAAAATAAAAATGTCCCGGACAGCGATACTACCGTGTCAGTTCGCCGTCCGGGACGATTTATTATGATAAGAGCCCTCCACGTGGAGAGATACGTCAGCAGGCTCTAAGAAACCGATGTTACTTTTCCTGTTTGCGCACAAAGATATATCCGAACGCATTCGGACCCCAATGACAGGCGATGGCCGGGTCGAGATTATCCTGATGAGTCATCACCGGCAAATATTTGCGATCGGTCATCTTTATGAGATCCACCAGATTCTTGTTGGAATATGTATATGACGGAACGATTGGATATTCAGTGTCACACTCCGTTTCAAGCAGTTTGACGAGGGTAAGCATGGCGCGCTTGAGACCAATCGCCTTAGTCAATACCTTAACGCTGCCGTTATCAAATGTGATGAGAGGCTTCACCTGCGCGAGATTTCCCGCGACGTATGCCGTCTTGCTGAGCCTCCCTCCGCGGTGGAGGTACTCGAGTGTCTCGGGTATTGCGGCAACCCTTATCCTCGGGATAAGCTCTTTGAGCTTGCTTTCGATAAAATCAAGATCCTTGTCACGGTACTTGTTGACCTCCTCGACGAGTATCCTTACGCCGCCCACAGCTACCTTGGTATCAATGACACGCACCTTCGGCTGGTCCTCAAACATAATGCGGAATGTATTGTATGTACCGGAGATTCCAGATGAAATAGGCAGGATAATCACATCGTCTCCCTGCTCAACAAATTTGTTTATTTTCTTCTCGGTTTCATCGAGCGACGGAAGTGAGGTCTTTGGGAATATACCCTCGTCTATTAGCTGCGAATAAAAGAAATCCATTGAAAGGTCTATGCCGTCGCTGTATTCCTTGTCACCCAGCAATATTTTCAGTGGGATTATCTCCACACCGTAATGCTTCCTTTCGTCCTGTTTTATGCTGCTGCCAGAATCTACAAACACTCTTAACATTTGGTATGTCCTCCGTTTACAAAGTTTTACGATTGTACATGGATTTTGCCATTAATATATGTGAGTCGGCATTCGCTTTTGCGATTTAAACCGATAACCTGATTATAATACCAAACACCCTCTGTTGTCAAGATGTTTCATGTTATGTGCCCGATATTTAAATTATTCATCAATATATCGTTGACATCACCCGGTAAATTGCTATAATATTTGTATATGAGGAGGAGATTTCATGGACAATTATACACCGGACAGCATGATGGATTATGCTGTCTGTGACACCTGCGGAGAATTGCTTCCGCCAGAGGCAACATTCTGCCCGAACTGCGGCAGCAGAAGAATTACAAGAAGCGACTCCGATCAGACCGAGCTGCCTTATCAGTACGACTTCTTACATGACAGTGATGAAGGACTTTTGCATACAGCCCCACGCATGGCACCTTCCCACGATGATTCATATGATACATACGAAGAACAACCTTCCAAGAACAACAGGCATGAGCCGTACTATCCCGATCAGCAGTATGAAGATGAAGATTATGATTATTATACCTATGAGACCCTGCCTATGGCAGGAACGCTCGCGGCAGTCGGTTTTCTCGCGGTTGTGCTTCTGGTGGCATGTATAGGTCTTTTCACGTCGTTCTTCCCGAAAGGTGAAAGCTCCGGAACATCCGCCTCGGTTACTCATCAAACCTCATCCGAAACTCCGGCGACTTCTTCGGAGACTTCATCGGAAAAGACCGAGGTTCACATGCTGCCTGAGGACGTTCGCAGCGACAGTTATGAGACGTTTGCCGCTGAAAATCATATATTCAAGGCAGTTATGGCATCGTCTTACATAAACCCAAAAGTGACCCGCGGCTCGACAGATCTTGCTTTCGACGGCAATCCCGAAACCTGCTGGCAGGACGGAGTGAAAGGCTACGGCGTCGGCGAATGGCTGCTCTCCTACAATCCTGACGGTTCAGCCGTCAAGGTCAGCGAAGTCACGGTATACAACGGTTACCAGAGTCAGAAATTCAACAAAAACAATAAGGACATGTTCCTTGTCAATTCAAGAGTGAGCGAGTTCACCGTCGAATTTGATGACGGCTCTTCCGAGAGCTTCACCCTCAAGGATCAAAAGGACTCACAGACCTTCACATTCAGCGAACGCAATAGCTGTTATGTCAGATTCACCGTCAAAGGGGTCTACAAGGGGACAAAGTACAAAGACACTTGTATCGGCGAGATAATCTACCAATAGCAGGCTCAAAAACGCGTCAGTGCTTCTTTCACGCTGGCGCGATTTTTTACTCCGGCAATAAAATATAGATTTATACTATAAATGAGCACGATAAAAAAGTGCAAAAAAAATAAGGACAAACGCAACCGAGAGAGGTATAATGTAGTGTCTACTGCAAGAAGTAAAAAAGGCTAAAAAACAGCGAAAATCCGTGACATTTGCGGGTGAAAGTGGTATAATAAGTGCA
>ONWI01000144.1 GCA_900321515.1 uncultured Eubacteriales bacterium
ATGTCCGAAGTGGACGCCTGCTTCAAGCAGCTGTTTCATGGATGCTACTGCCATAGTGAAAATTCCTCCCGGTTAATACCTCCGCCGGCGCTTTAAGCCCAGTGCAAACAAAAACCGCAAATTCATGCAAGCGGTTCAAAAAAATAAAAATTTAGGCAAATGAAAGCAGACGGACAAAAGGTCCGCACCGCGTCTTTCACAGCCCGGCGTGCGAATTTCTGGACTATTATACCATATCCGTCAGGTTAATGCAAGCATTTTTTTAAATTTTTTTGATTCCGTGCAAGCCAACGTGCAAGACAACGTGCAAGACATGAGATTACCGTCACGGGAATATGTCGCGTGACAGGACGAATCCGCTGCGAAAACGAGGGCTTTTGCAGCGAAAACCCTCGTTTTCGCTGCGTAAACGGGTGAATTTACTGCGAAAATGCGACAAAGCAAAGCAAACAAAAGCAAACAAAACCAAACGAAACAAAAGCAAAGCAAAAGCAAAGCAAAGCAAAGCAAAGGCAATCCCGCAAAAAAATTTTGGTTGCGGGATTTTGCAGTTTTTTTCCGCCGCCGCCTGAACGGAATGGCTGATAGTTTTCGGCAAAAGCTGATTAAGTACATTACTGTCTGTCAGGAACTTTTTTGACATAGCAGCATACCATTCGGCGAATAATATCATACGGCAGACAGAGGTCCCGATTGATGTGGGGGAGTATCCGTCTGCCGCAGTGTTCGTGTGAAAAAAATTACTTAATCGCGCTGTACATGCTGTCAATGGCTTCGTTCACAGCGTCCGCCGCGTGCATTAGCCTGCGGCGGACCCTTCGTTTGCCCGGCATTCCGCACATGCCAAGGCATACCGCCGCGCCTGCGGCAATCCCTGCCAGCAGCCACAGACCCGCCGCCGGCATGGCTGATTTTGTCCTGTAATACATCTTCATTCAGCTCCTTTCTGATGAATCGCGGACTGACCCCCGAAATTTGCGTCTGCCCGCATATTTTATTATTGACATAACAGCGTTTTTAATTTATTATATGTTTATGCAATTTTTTCGCAAGGAGAATCACAGCAAATGCCGGTACTGAACATTGTCCTTGTCGAGCCGGAGATACCACAGAATACAGGCAATATCGCCCGCACCTGCGCCGCGACCGGCGCGAGGCTTCATCTGGTGGAACCGCTTGGTTTCACGCCGGACGACAAAAAGCTCAAGCGCGCGGGTCTGGATTACTGGCACCTGCTCGACATCACCTATTATGCCTCGCTCGACGATTTTTTTGCCAGAAATCCGGGCGGCAGCTTCTATTACTTCACCACAAAAGCGCTGCATACCCATTCCGAAGTCAGATATCCCGACAACGCATATCTCGTATTCGGCAAGGAAACCGCGGGACTGCCCGAGGCGCTGCTCTTTGCCAACCCCGAACGCTGCGTCCGTCTGCCCATGCGCGGACAGGCGCGCAGCCTGAATCTCTCCAACGCCGTCGCTGTCGGCGCCTACGAGGTCCTCAGACAGTGGGATTATCCGGAGCTTCAGAATTGCGGAAGGCTTCGCGAGTACGACTGGGACGCGCTCACAGAAACGGAGTGAACTCAAATTGAAAAGCAGATTCAAAATTATCCTCATTGTATTGCTCATCGCGGCGACTGCCCTGACCATCGGCTGTATCGCATTTCTGCACTTCTTCGGACCGATTACGGGCTTGTCCTTTGTGAATGCCTCCGTACCCGGCGCGTCCGCCCCCGACGATGACGGCGCGTGCCGTCTCGTGCTCCCCGACGGCGACGTCGTGCTTCAGGTGGGGCAGTCCCGGCAGTGCAGCGCCGAACTTGGCGACGGCATCCCCGCCGAGGATGTATTCTGGAGCAGCGGGGACGAAAGCGTCGCCCGCGTGGACGGCGGCGGCAGGGTTACCGCCGTATCCCCCGGAGAAACCGAGCTTCTGGCTGTGCGCGGGCGGGAATGCAAGGCGCGTATGAAGGTTACGGTATTCGAGGACGTCCGGGCAGCCGCCGTGGAGGCTGTCAACTCCCTCGCCGCGGACGGCAGCGAACTCTCGATGAACCGCGTCGATTCCATATACCTCGGACTCTCCCACGCGGGCGACGCGGAATCCTCCAGAATCGCCGCGCTGCTCAAGGCAGTGTCCGACTTCAAATCGGCGGGAGCGGAGGGCAATGACTCCGCGCCCCGGCTGTGGGATGCCCTTGTGAGCGCCGCGGATGCTTCCGAAACCGGGCTTGACGAGGATGTCCTGCGTCAGGCAGCGCTGGCGGCGTATTCCCACGGCGAAAAGGAATCCTCCGATGTGACGATCACGTTTACGGGCGACTGCACATTCGGCTATTACAATGAAATGAACACCGCCGGCAGGTTCCCCTATGTCTATGAACATTCCGGCAGCGTGACCTATCCGTTTGACCTCACGCGTCAGGTCTTCGGCGCGGACGATATCACAATGATCAACTTCGAGGGTACGCTCACCGAATCCAAAATTCACAAGCACAAGAAATTCTATTTCCGCGGGAAGCCTTCCTACGCGGAGATTCTGCCGAAATCCTCGGTGGAGGCCGTGACGGTGGAAAACAATCATTCCTTCGATTATTTTGACGTGGGCTACAACGATACCATCGACTACCTCAAAAATGCCGGCGTGATCTATACCAGCCGCGACAGACCCGCCGTCATCGACGTAAGGGACTACTGCGTCGTTATGCTGTCGCTGTGCCTCTTTGAGACCGATTTCAGCGAAGAATTCCTTGAACAGATCGCCGGTTACGTCAATCAGTACAAAAACAGCAGCACCGTTATCATCATGAATATCCACTGGGGCATCGAAATGGACGATTATCCCCAGCAGTCGCAGGTGGAGGCGGCTCACGCCATGATTGACGCGGGCGTCGATCTCATCGTCGGCAATCACCCCCATGTGCCGCAGGGCATCGAGCTTTACAACGGACATTATATCTTCTACAGCCTCGGCAATTTCAGCTTCGGCGGCAATGCCAAAGCCAAAAAGCCCGATACTTTCATGCTTCGCGCGATGTTTGGCAGAGACGGCGACGGCAAGGCGGTTCTCAAGCGCTTCTCGGTGATTCCCTGCCTTACGACCTCTTCGGGACGCACCATGAACAATTACCGTCCCACACCGCTCTACGGCGAAAGCGGGCAGCGTCTCATTGACAGGCTGGTCGCACTCAGTTCACCCATCGACGGCGGCGTGGATTCGCTCACTTGGAACATGATTCCTTAACTTGTTCGGTATCTCGCCCCGATTCAAATTGCCGTGGGGCAATTTCAAAATAAACATTCTGCCCTTATTAATTTAATATAAGGGCAGCTTTTTTTGTACTTTAACGGTTGCAAAAACGGCATTATGTTGGTATAATCATAGCTGTACTATACTATTGGAAGGAAGATTCCGCAAGATGATTTTTGATTTTGAAGAAACCCAAAGCACTGACGAAATGACCGACTCTCAGACCGCCGCCCGGACGGAGGTCGAATCCGGTGAGGACGAGCCTGAAGCTTTTCAGGAACAGACGGATGCGGAGGCTAAGTCCGCCCCGGACTCCGTAAATAATTCCGAAGCAGACGGCGAAGCAGACGGCGACGCCGACGCCGACGCCGAGGGCGAGGCTTTTGACGAGCCTTCCGAGAACGAAGAGGATTCCGAGTACGACCCCGAAGTCGTCGTGGAGGACAGCGGCGACTTCCGCAGTGAAATTGTCATCTATCAGACGGACGACGGCTCGGTCGCCCTCGACGTGCCGCTGGAAAACGAAACCGTATGGCTCACCCAGAAGCAGATGCAGGAACTGTTCGGAAGGGATATTTCCGGCATTTCCCGCCACATCTCCAACGTGTTCAAGGACGGCGAGGTGGAGAAGGAAGGCAACGTGCACTATGTTCGTTCAGAGCGAACCGGCAAGCCGGTGGCGTATTACAGTCTGGACGTCATCATTCCGGTCGGATACCGCGTGCGTTCGAAGCGTGCGGTTGAATTCCGCAAGTGGGCGAGCAAGGTGCTCAAGCAGTATATCCTCAAGGGCTACGCCGCCAACGAACAGCGCATGAGGCAGCTGGGCGAGGTCATCAAGATTATGAAGCGCACAGGCAATATGCTGGAGGCGCGTCAGATACTCGACGTGGTGGAGAGCTTTTCCACTGCCCTCGATCTGCTGGACGATTACGACCATCAGTGCATTTCAAAGCCCAAGGGGAGCGAAGCGACCTATGTGCTCTCCTATGAGGAATGCCGCGAGCTGATCGACGGCATGAAATTCTCGGCTGACAGCGACCTTTTCGGCAATGAGAAGGACGACAGCTTCAAAGCCAGCATTGCCGCGATCTATCAGACCTTTTTCGGTGAGGACGTTTATCCCTCGCTGGAGGAAAAGGCTGCCAACCTGCTCTATTTCGTCACCAAGAACCATTCCTTCTCGGACGGCAACAAGCGCATCGCGGCGGCTGTGTTCCTCTACTTCCTCGACAAGAACGGCATTCTCTTCAACGATGAGGGCGACAAGATCATTGCCGATTACACCCTCGTCGCTATCACCCTGATGATAGCCGAATCACGCGCCGAGGAAAAGGAAGCGATGGTCAGCCTTATCATGAACTTCCTCAACTGGTAACAATCTATGAATTCTAACCGCACGGACGACACAAGCGAATATCTCGAATGTGAGAGAAAATGGGTGTACTGGTGCCTGATAGCCGCCGCCGGCTGGTTCGGGGCATATACGTTTCTGCTCAGAGGGGGCGTTTTCTGCAACGCCCAGACCGCCAACATCGTGCTTTTCGCCATGGCTGTCGGCAAGGGCGACGCCAAGGGCGCGCTGTATCTGCTCATTCCCATCAGCTCGTATTTCGCAGGGGCGTTCTTCTCGGAATACATGGGAAAGTCGGTCAAAAAGCTGCACTTCCTGCGATGGGACACGATTCTCGTCGGGTGGGAGATGATAGCGGTTGTCATTCTCGGGCTGCTGCCCGCAAGCGTGCCGGATCAGGTCTGTCAGATAGCGCTGAATTTCATCTGCTCCATGCAGTTCAACACCTTCCGGCAATTGGAAGGAACGCCCGCCGCCACCACCTTTGTCACCAATCACATCCGGCAGGTGGGCGCCAATCTGGCGAAATTCGTCCGTCACCGCGACAGCGCTTCCGCTGGCAAGGTGCGAACCCACGGAGCGATGATCTTCTTCTTTTTTGTGGGCGGCGCGGTCGGCACGGTGTGCGGAAGGCTGTTCGGACTGCCTTCTCTCTGCGGCTCGGCGTTCATCCTGCTTGCCGTATTCGCGCGGCTGGTCTATGCCGACCGTTCCTATGAAAAAAATATGCTGGAACGCGTCCCCAGAGGACACTAGAGCGCTCACATTCGTTCGCTAAATGAATAGAGAATGGTGAATAATGAATAGAGAATAATGAAGGAGCGCTTCGCGCTGAATATTGTAGATGAAAGATTGCATTCGGTATAGGAGGTCAACAACAAATGAAAACCGTTATCGTCTATTATTCTCTCGACGGCAACACAAAAAGTGCCGCCAAATCGCTTGCGGAGATGATCGGGGCGGATTTCTGCCCGATCGAGCCTGTCAAGCCGCTTGTGTCGAAGGGCAGACCGACCTTCAGCACCATTATGACAGGCGGCGCACAGGTGACCTTCGGCATCTGCCCGAAACTCAAAGAATTTTCCGCCGACCTCGGGAGTAATGACAGAATCATTCTCGGCACGCCCGTATGGGCAGGCAAATGTGCCGCGCCGGTCTACGGCTTCATTAAGAAATACTGCAAAACGCACGGACTGTCAGGCAAGATACAGGCAGCCTTTACCCTCAGCGGAAGCGGCGACAATTCCGGCTGCGTCAAACAGCTGCAAAAGCTGCTGCCGGATATCGGCGTGACCGTTTCCCTTGCCGATAAGAGCAATTCCCTCTCGGCGGACAATGAGAAGAAGCTCAGGGAATTTGCGGAGCAGTTGAATCAGTAATGCTGCGATCAAAGAAACGGGAGAAGTGCCATTCGGGATGAAAAGAGCAAGATGTGTATTTTCCGCATTGATGGCGGCGCTGATGATTCTGTCACTGGCAGGCTGTTCCAGGCGTGAATGGCTTGACAAGCTGAGAGAGATGCAAAGGGAAATATCCCAAGAAATAGCTGAGCAGAACGTGTCCCAGTCCGATGAGGAAAAGAAACCCGAAACCATTGACGTCCTGATTGAAGCGCTGGACAAAAGGGACAGGGATTTGTTCAAAAGTCTCTTTTCCAAGAATACTCTCAGCCTTGCCGATGATATGGACAAAGGACTGGATTATATTTTCGGTGTCTATGAAGGCGAATTTTCCGGCACGGTTTACAGGAATTATTCTGCGGACAAGCATTACGGCGAAAAGAACACAACGCTTATCAATTCGATTTATGTCATTCAGACCACTGCGGAAAAGTATTACTGTATACGCTATTCTATCTGGACCGTGCAGGAAAAAGATCCCGATTCCGTGGGGATTTACAGTCTGGATCTCAGCGAATGCGACAAAGATCAGCAGGGCGGCGGAGGCAGTTCCTGGCTGGCTGGAATCACCTACCCCGAAAGAGAAGGCGCGGAGAGCGTTGCGGGAAAGATTGCCTGTGCGATGATCTGGGGCGACGAAAAATACCTCCGTGACGCGCTGTCCGACGAGCTGCTCGCCACAGAAGGCATCGACCGGAAGGTTACCGCGTATGTGAAGGACTACAGCACGATCAATTCGTCTACGGTAGGCGACTGCTGGGTGCGTGTCAAAGAAGAAGGTACTCATGTATACCTGATGGTGAATACCCGCCCCCGCACGTTTATCGTTGCCAGAATGTCCAAAGAGCAGCCGGACAAAATGTCCGGCATGAAGGTGACGATTGTCCCCGTGGACGCAAGCATTCCGCAGGAGGACGTTGAACCGGAAGGAACCGGTCTGGATTTCCCCAAGTTTCCGCATCCGCCGCTTTGCCCTGCTCCCAAAAAATAATACAGCCCTGCCGTATCATTCAACCGATACGGCAGGGCGAATTTTTTTGAATAGCGGAATGAATTACCGGCACTTAGCCAGCAGCTCATTGACGAGAGCCTGAATTTCATCGGCAGCGGATTCGGTGGAAACCTTCTTCTGCACCGACTTGTCGCGGGTGGCGATTTCGACCATGCTGTCCTTCATGTTGCGCGGGCTGACAACCGCTCTCACGGGAATGCCCAGCAGGTCGCCGTCCGAGAACATCACGCCGGGGCGCACGTTGCGGTCGTCGTAAATGACTTCCACGCCGCGCTTCTGTAGCTCGTCATAGAGCGAATCTGCGAATGACTTGCACTGCTCGTCATCGGAGCGCACGCAGCAGAGATTGACCTGCCACGGAGCAATGGACATCGGCCAGATGGGACCGTAA
>ONWI01000221.1 GCA_900321515.1 uncultured Eubacteriales bacterium
AAGGCTGAGGATAAGGCAAAGGACGATGCTGACAACAAGCTCATCGACCAGCTCATCGACCTTGTGGAAGCCGACATCCCTGAGGTTATGTATGACAACAAGGTCACTGAGAACATCAACGACTTCTCCTACAACCTCCAGATGCAGGGCATGAACATCGACAACTACCTCAAGTTTACCGGTATGGACATGGAGGCTCTCAGAGGTCAGTTCAGAGACAAGGCTATCCATCAGGTCAAGCTCCGTCTTGCGCTTGAAAAGATCGCCGAGCTGGAGAATATCGAGGTCAGCGACGAGGAAATTGACAAGGCATACGACGATCTCGCCAAGAATTATGGCGTGGAGCTTGACAAGGTCAGACAGATCGTTCCCGTGGACGGTCTCAGAAAGGATGTTGCGGTTGAGAAGGCGGTTGACGTCGTGCGCGACAACGCATCCTATGTCACAGTCAAGGCTGACGCTGCCGAGTAAAAATAATTCATTATTACCCGACATATTGCGGCAAATCTTTTGCGGCATCCGTTATATAATTGAATGTGGGCGCAGCAGCCCGCGATAAATTAAAAATCATTAACGGCGTATTGCAAGTGATGAAGTAAAGGCAAGAATAATTCATCTGCAATGCGCCATTATGACATTATTGTGGAAAGGAAGATATTTTATGAGCAATCTGGTACCTTACGTTGTGGAACAAACCAGCAGAGGCGAGCGTTCCTACGACATCTATTCGCGTCTGCTCAATGACAGGATTATCATGCTTTTTGACGAGGTAAACAGCGTGACCGCAAGTCTTGTTACCGCACAGCTTCTCTACCTTGAGGGACAGGATCCCAAGAAGGACATCTGCCTCTATATCAACAGTCCGGGCGGAGCAGTCAAGGACGGCCTTGCCATCTACGACACAATGAATTACATCAAGTGCGACGTGTCCACCATATGCATGGGCATGGCTGCGAGCATGGGCGCGTTTCTTTTAGCCGCCGGAGCCAAGGGCAAGCGTCTGGCGCTGCCTAACAGCGAAATAATGATTCATCAGCCGCTTGGCGGAGCGCAGGGTCAGGCAACCGATATCGAGATTCAGGCAAATCAGATCCTCAAAACCAAAAAGAAGCTGAATGAAATGCTCGCGGCTGCCACAGGCAAGCCTTATTCCCAGATATGTCTCGACACCGAGCGCGACAACTACATGTCCGCCGAGGAAGCAAAGGAATACGGTCTGATCGACCGCGTCATTTACAAACGATAGGATTGGTGATTGAATGCCCTATAAGGAAAGAAACGATGAACCCACGTGTTCATTCTGTCATAAGGGCGAGGAGGACGGCGTTCGTCTGGTGCAGGGACCGGGAGTATATATTTGCAGTGACTGCGTATCGCTCTGTTCGCAGATACTCCGTAAGGACGGTCTTTATGATATTGATGAATACGATGACGAGGCTTTTTCCATGGGAGATTTCGAGATACTTCGTCCCGCCGAAATCAAGGAGCATCTGGATAAATATGTCATCGGTCAGGACAATGCGAAAATTGCCCTTTCGGTGGCGGTATATAATCATTACAAGCGCATAATGGGTAAAAACGACGACGGCGTGGAGCTTCAGAAGAGCAATATCCTTCTTCTGGGTCCCACCGGCGTGGGCAAGACCTTCCTCGCCCAGTCGCTCGCCAAGATACTCAACGTGCCGTTTGCCATAGCTGACGCGACCACGCTCACGGAGGCGGGTTATGTCGGCGAGGACGTTGAAAACATTCTGCTCCGTCTGATACAGGCGGCGGATTTTGATGTGGAACGCGCCCAGCGCGGCATCATCTACATTGACGAGATCGACAAGATCTCACGCAAATCCGAAAATACCTCCATCACACGCGATGTGAGCGGTGAAGGCGTTCAGCAGGCGCTGCTGAAGATCCTCGAAGGGACAGTGGCGAATGTTCCTCCCCAGGGCGGCAGAAAACACCCGCAGCAGGAATTTATTCCCATTGACACCACCAACATTCTCTTTATCTGCGGCGGCGCGTTCGACGGCATAGAGAAGATAATCGAGAAGCGCGTGGGCAATTCATCGCTGGGCTTCGGTGCGGAGATCCGCACGCAGGACGACCTTGACTACAGCGAGCTTATCTCAAAGTGCATTCCGCACGATCTGGTCAAGTTCGGACTGATTCCCGAACTGGTGGGACGTCTGCCTGTGCTGACATCGCTGAGGGCGCTCGACAAGGATTCTCTGATAAGAATCATGACCGAGCCGAAGAACGCTATTGTCAAGCAGTATCAGGCGCTTTTCCACATGGACGAGGTGGAGCTTGAATTTGATCCGGAAGCGCTGGGGCGCATAGCCGAGAAGGCGCTCGACCAGAAAACCGGCGCGAGAGGACTCAGGGGCGTCATAGAGGGCATTCTCACCCCCATCATGTTCTCGGTTCCGTCTGAGGAAAACGTGGCTAAGGTAATAATTACCCGCGACTGCGTTGACGGAAAAGGTCAGCCCGAACTGATTCGCCGCGCGCCCGCAATGGACGAGATTCCATCCGGAGACCAGAAGCCTCCCGTGAAGAAGACGGCGTCAAGAAAAACGGCTAAAAAGACCGACGCGTAAATATTCACTCAAATAATACGGAGAGCAGTATCTTTTTTTGCGTCATCGCAAGAGGGGAGACTGCTCTTTTTTGTGGTAAGAGGTATTATTAATAAAATGTTTCTTGCAATATTTTGCGGTATAATTTATAATAACTAAGAATATCGGCAAGAAAATAAAAGCAATTCAGGAGAAGGAACGATATGGCGAATTCATCAAGCAAACCTCAGAAAAAAAACATGCCAATAATAATGCTCCCCGACGCGGTGGTATTTCCGGGCTGTCCGCACCAGTTCACCGTCTACGGAGCGGAAATGATAGAGGCGATACGCACAGCGCGCAAAGCGGACAGGTGCGTATTCATCATGCTCAGCGAAAAAGGCGAGTCGGTTTTTGACGTGTCCCGAAGGGTTGGCGTCGTGGCGACAATCAATCAGATGCTCCGTCACCCAGAGGAGGAAAGCATGCATGTCCGTGTAGTCGGCGAATACCGGGGCTGGGTGACTGCCGCGAATAACAGCGACTCTTTCACCATGGTTGATGTCCTTCCGGCGGAAGATCTCAGCGACGAGGCGGAAAAGGACCCGTCAGGCGCACTGCACAACAGGCTGTTCAAGGAGCTTGTGCCGAGTCTCAACCGCGCCGATGAAAAGCCGGACATCGACGTTCATTTTGTAATGGAACGTCGCGGCGGCGGGTTGGGCAGCATGACCGACGCGGCGGCTTACATATACCCGTTCCCGCTGAAGACCAAGCAGCAGATGCTCAATTGCCTTTCGGCGACAGAAAGGGCTAAACTGCTTATCAGCGCGTTATCCCTGGAGCTGGAACAGGCGAAGCTCGACCGGGAAATTGAAAAAAAGACATCAAAAGCGATGGACGATTCACAGAAGGAATATTATCTCAGGGAGAAGATCCGGATTATTTCGGAGGAACTGGGCGACGGCGGCACTCCAGAGAGCGACGCGGAGAATTACAATAAGCGCATCGAAGCCATCGACGCGGGCGACGAGGTCAAGGACATTCTGTTCCGTGAGGCGCGCAAGCTGGCGAAGCTGCCCTACGGCTCGCAGGAGGCAGCCGTAATCAGAGGATATCTTGACGTATGCCTTTCGCTTCCGTGGGGCATCAGAACGCAGGACAACCTCAGCGTAAAGGATGCCGCCGCGATTCTCGACCGCGATCACTACGGGCTGGAAAAGGTCAAGGAACGCATTCTGGAACTCATCGCGGTCCGCGCGCTGGTTCCGGATATCAAGGGACAGATAATCTGTCTGGAAGGCCCTCCCGGTGTGGGCAAGACTTCCATAGCCCATTCGATCGCGGAAGCGATGGGGCGCAAATATGTGCGCGTGTCACTCGGCGGCGTGCGGGACGAGGCGGAAATCAGGGGACACCGCAAGACCTATCTCGGCTCCATGCCTGGACGTATCGTGGATGCGGTGGTGCGCGCCGGCAGCATGAATCCGCTGATTCTGCTCGATGAAATCGACAAGCTCTCCAATGACTACAAGGGCGACCCGACTTCGGCGCTGCTGGAAGTGCTCGATCCGGAGCAGAACAAAACCTTCACCGACCACTTTTTGGACATTCCGCTGGATCTGAGCGGAGTGCTTTTCATCACCACAGCCAACAACATCGGGGCGATTCCGACCCCGCTCTACGACCGCATGGAGATCATCGAACTGCCGAGTTACACCCATGAGGAAAAGGCGATGATCGCCAAGAAGTACCTTGTTCCCAAGCAGCTTGAACGCACGGGACTCAGCCAGAAGAAGGTGCGCATCACCGACGCGGCGATTGCCCGGCTGATCGAGGATTACACCCGTGAAGCTGGTGTGCGCAATCTCGAGCGCGAGATTGCCTCGCTCTGCCGCAAATGCGCCAAGAAGCTGGTAGCGGGAGAATCGGAGAAGATTTCGGTCAACGGCAGGAATATCGAGAGCTTCATGGGCAAGCCGAAGTACAAGCGAGAGGAACGCCCGAAGGAGCTGATTCCGGGACTTGCCAACGGACTTGCGTGGACGTGGGTAGGCGGCGAAATGCTGGAAATCGAGGTCGCCGTGATGGACGGTTCCGGCAAGACCACGCTCACCGGGCAACTGGGCGACGTGATGCGGGAATCGGCGCAGACCGCCATGACCTGCATCCATCAGAGGGCGCGTGAGCTGGGCATAGACCTGGGCGTGTTCAATTCAAAGGATATCCACATTCACGTTCCGGAGGGCGCGGTGCCGAAGGACGGACCTTCGGCGGGCATCACGCTTGCCACCGCCATCGTGTCGGCTCTCACGGGCAATCCCATGAAGGGCGACGTTGCCATGACAGGCGAGATCACGCTGACGGGGCGGGTGCTTGCGATAGGCGGACTGCGAGAAAAGAGCATGGCGGCGCTTCGCAGCGGCATCAGGACGGTCATCATTCCCGCCGCCAACGAGAAGGACATCGAGGAGTTCAGCGCAACCGTGAAGAACAACATCAAATTCGTGCCGGTCAAGACGATCGACGAAGTTTTCAAGGTGGCATTTGCCGAACCTCCCAAGCCGGTGAAGGCGCCGGAGAAGGAAGAAAAGAGCGAATCCGTGCAGGAGAATGAGTCGGAGAAAGAGAAGGGGGCAGTCACGGAGCCGGCGGGAGAAGCGGAACAAGAGAGCGGGGGAGAGCAGCATGAAGTTTGAGAGCGCCAGTTTTGAGCTTGCGGCGGGAACGTCGGAACAGCTTCCTCCGAGCGATATGCCGGAGGTGGTCTTTGCAGGACATTCCAACGTGGGCAAATCGTCGCTTATCAATAAGATTCTCAACCGCAAAAATCTGGCACGAGTAAGTTCGCAGCCGGGCAAAACCGCCACCATAAATTTTTACAATCTGGAAGGAGCGCGGCTGGTAGACCTGCCGGGATACGGCTTTGCGAAGGTGAGCGCGGGGGAGAAGAAACGCTGGGCGGAACTGATCGAGGGCTACTTCCATCAGGCGCGGGACCTGCGGCTGGTTGTGATGCTGATTGACAGCCGTCATCCGGCATCCAAGGACGACATGATGATGCTGGATTACCTCATCGAGGGAGAATTCCCGATGAAGATCGTGCTGACCAAGATAGACAAGCTGAAGCCGACAGAGCGGAAGAAGCGGCTGGAAGCGATACCGGACGAGCTTGACATTGATCTGGAATACATGCTGCCTTTTTCGGCGGTGACGGGGGAAGGCGCGGAGAAATTAAGGGAGATCATAAAGGAATGCGTGGAGGAAGAGTGAGGAGTGGTCAGTGGGGAGTGAGAAAAAAGAAAAAAGCAAGCGCGCTGCGACGCAAATCAGGCTTAGGCGCCATCGATAAAATACCTTATCCAACTTTTCCTGACCACGATTCACGCCAACTATAATTGAGTCCAAAATTGATTTCCGTGCGCTTGAAAAAATTCCGCTTTACATTTTCGGAATAATGTGTTAAAATAATGATGATTTACTGCTCTAAACTTTTAAAGTGCCGAAATACGTCATTTGAACGGGCAGTCAGTGATATTATTTATAGCGAAATAATATCATATAATGAAAAAAGAAAAAATCATCAGAGGTAATTGTAATGAGCAATCAGTCAAAACTGCACGACAAGCATACCGATTTTCTGTTCCAATGCATATTGCAGCTTAAAGATATCGACGAATGCTATGATTTTTTTGAGGATCTGAGCACGGTGTCGGAGCTGAAGGCGATGTCCCAGAGGGCTGTTGTCGCCAAAATGCTGAGGGATAAGCACGTTTACAGCGATATAGTTGCCAGCACGGGCGCAAGCACTGCCACCATCAGCCGGGTGAACCGTTCGCTCAATTACGGCAGCGACGGATACGATATGATATTCAGACGGCTGGATGAAGCCGAAAGGGGAGAGAATCCCGAGGGCGTGGAGCAGCAATGAACTACGATTTATTTGCGGAGTATTACGACGAACTGATGTGCGATGTCGATTATCCGGCGCGAGCCGGGTACATCGACGGCATCATCAGGAAATACAAGCCTGACGCGCATCTGCTGGTGGATCTGGCATGCGGCACAGGCAGTCTGACCGTGAGGCTTGCCGCCATGGGATACGACGTAATAGGCGTTGATCTCTCGGAAAACATGCTCAGCAAAGCCCGGGAAAAGTCAGACGGAAGCATACTGTACCTTTGCCAGAGCATGCAGGAGCTTGATATGTACGGCACAATAGACGCCTTTGTGTGCACGCTGGACAGCCTTAACCATATCGAGAACAGGGAGCAGCTTCTTCTTGCATTCAGCCGTGTGTCTCTTTTTATGGAGCCGGACGGCGTTTTTGTTTTCGACATGAATACGCCATATAAGCATGAGCATATTCTGGGGGACAACGCGTTTGTCTATGAGACGGAAGATGTTTACTGTGTGTGGCAGAATGAATACTGCGGAGACGGCAGGGTTGACATAGCGCTGGACTTTTTCGTTCAGCAGCCCGACGGCAGATATATCAGGGAGAGCGAGGATTTTTCCGAAACTGCGTATTCAACCGGGGATATCGAGCGAATGCTGCGGGAATCCGGGCTGAGACTGCTGTCCGTCTATGACGACATGACCCTCGATCCGCCCAATCCCAAAAGCGAGAGGATAGTGTTCGTCGCGGGAAAAGCCAATTAATTCTAATTGTATATGAAAAGCAGACAATCAGAAAAAAGCGAAGCGACGGATTTTTCGCAACGCTCTTTTTCAGGAGGAATAATATGAGCAAATTGGTAAGATGCATAACAACCGACGGGCTTGTGATGGCAGCGGCTATAGATTCCACCGATATCGTGCGCAAAGCGCAGGAGCTTCACCGCACCACTCCCGTAATCACTTCGGCGCTCGGCAGACTGCTGACAGGCGCTTCCATCATGGGCAACAAGCTGAAGGAGGACAACGCCTCGTTGACTCTCAGAATGAACGGAGGCGGTCCGGCAGGTTCAATAATAGCTGTTTCGGACAGCAGGGGCAATGTCCGCGGCTATGCCCAGGAAGCAGGTCTTTTCCTGCGTCCGAACGCCAAGGGACAGCTTGACGTTTCCGGAGCGATAGGCAGGAACGGCACCGTTACGGTCATCAAGGATTACGGATACGGACAGCCCTATTGTACCCAGACGCCCATTGTGACGGGGGAGGTCGCGGAGGATCTCACCGCATACTACGCCATAAGCGAGCAGGTGCCTACAATATTCTGCATAGGCGTGCATTTTGATGAAAAATGCAAACTGGACAAGGCGGGCGGATTGCTTATTCAGCTTATGCCGGCGGCGGATCACCGCGAGATAGAAAAGCTGGAGGAAATGCTGAAAACCATGCCTCCGGTCACGCGGATGCTGCTGGACGGAGATACTCCCGAGCAGATTCTTCACCGAACGCTTCCCGGCTTTGAGCTGGAGATATTTGACAGTCAGGAGGTTGAATACCGCTGCGACTGTTCGCTCGAGCGGGTTGAGAATGCCTTCATGACCATGCAGCCGGACGAGATACGGGGGCTTGCTGATGAAAGCGGAAAGGCGGAGGTGCTCTGCCACTTCTGCAACAAGAAATACTACGTCAGCCGCGAGCGTCTTGAGGAACTTGCGCGGATTCAGGAATCCCGTAGGAACCAGTCAGACGGCAAACATGATAATTGAGTTATATTTTTTAATGCAATAGTAATAAAATGTTAATATCCAATGTAATCAATTAAATTTTCTGTAATTATTTGTTAAATTAGTCTTGACTTTTTAATTCTTTTGTAATATAATGTTAACCGTTGAAGGGAGAGCCCCGGTCAGTTGTTGCGGACAAGCCGTTGCAGGTTGACTGTTGCGTGCAGACCGTGGGTAAGTTTCCGCAATTCCTTCAGCGCGTTACATAGATTGTGTCTTTTTTATATCGTTCCCCATCCACAAATACAAAGCCGTCCTTGTCAAAAAGGGCGGCTTTGTATTATCAATACGGTTTTTCAAAATGAGGCGGGATTAATCCCTGTCCCTTACGCAAAACGCCGAAACGGCAAATATGACAAATGTCACGCCCATGGCTATAACGCTGAAAAGCAGACCGTTGCCGGCAGTAAGCCAATGAGCGTATTTTCCGAGCATTGGCACAGAAAATGAGGTACCCTTGCCGGAAATCTTGCGGTAGGGAAGGGAGACACTGCCGCTGTTTGCCCTGACAGTAATTACGGAAGCCGCTTTGTCATTTGTCATGACCTGAGAACCGACCGCCGTCTGTCCCCTGTAATAGAGCGCAATGTCGCCTTCGCTCAGTCCGTCCGGTGATATCTCGCTCACAAAGGCGAGAGCCCCGTCGCTGTAGATGCTGTCGGCGTTGTTGCCAAGTACCGGACAGACAGAGAATCCGAGCAGCGGAAGTATTCCGAAGAAAATTATCAGCACAACACATTGGAATACAAGCAGCAAGCCGGAAATTGCCCTGATTATTTTAGCTGTCATTTTTTTTAATCCCCTTTTTCTTAGATTTACAATATAATTATAAAGCCTGCCGTGCCGAATTGCAAGTTATATTTTGAATATAATATGCTAATATACATCTTGCGCGGAAAAAAATACCTCTTGCGCATTTTTGCTTGCAATTGGAAAAATAAAATTGTATCCTATTATCGTAGTCAATTCCGGATAAAGGGAAGTGAAGGCTTGAAAGTAACTTTGCACAATATCCAAAGCGGCGAGGAAGAGGTAATTATCAATTATCTCGAAATGAGCCGCGAGGTGGAGGACATTATCCGTGCGGCATACGGCGACGATGAGAGAATCTGCTGTACTGCCTGTGAGGGAGGTGGGGGAGGCGATTCAAAATTCATGCTGTCGGTCAGAAACATCCTGTACGCGGAGAGCGTTGACAGGGTCACATTCCTTTACACCGCCGACAGTGTGTACAAATCCTCCTGTTCGTTGCAGACTCTCGAACTGATGTATTCTGAAAAAGGCTTTTTCCGCTGCTCAAAATCCATGATAATCAACATCTACCGGATATCCGAGCTGCGCAGCGAATCGGGCGGCAGAATCAACGCCACCATGGAAAACGGTGAGCATGTAATCATTTCCCGCAGCTATGCCAAGGCATTCCGCCGCGTGCTGAAGAGAGAGGAGTGATCTCTGTGAGAGAAAAAATGAAAAGGGCACTCAAAAAGGCGCTTGTCAACGAAATATCCATTGACTTCAAGGCGTGCGTCTATTTCTTCTGTGTGGTTTTTTTCTACTGTGTCGCCAAGCTCTGTCAGGGAATATTCAGTGTAAAAATAATCACACTTCTGGAAATAGTCCTGACAAATTACGTCATATGTTATATTCAGACCTATCTTTTCAAGAATTTTGACGAATCCGACCGTTTCGGAACCAATGAAACAGCGGGCATTCTCACATGCACCTTTTTGTATACCGCGGCGAGCCTGCTCTTTGACTGGTTCGGCGGGAGCGAGATTGCCACGGCGATATTTGCGTTGTATATCATTTTCACATACATTTGCGTTATTCTTTGCTATATAGTCAAAAGAAGGCTCGAAACAAAACAGCTTAACAAGCTGCTGAACAGCTTTAAGCAAAATGAAGGGAGAGATCAGCATGAATGCTGAAAACAGCCGCGCAATTTCAATTAAAAACCTGACCAAGACCTACGGGAAAAACAGGGGAGTCGATGACGTCACCTTTGATGTCAACAGGGGAGAGATATTCGGCTTT
Organism: uncultured Eubacteriales bacterium; assembly: GCA_900321515.1. Taxonomy (GTDB): domain Bacteria; phylum Bacillota; class Clostridia; order Oscillospirales; family Acutalibacteraceae; genus RUG762. The sequence goes on from ONWI01000221.1 coordinate 10,268, forward strand.
CTGGGACCCAACGGAGCCGGCAAGTCCACTACGATACGCTGCCTGCTGGGACTCATCAGACCCACCGGAGGCAGCGCGGATGTGCTGGGCTACGACATAGTCAGGGATCGCCGCGAGATGATGAGACATATAGGCTACATGCCCTCGGAGACGCAGTTCTATCCGTCCATGAAGGTCTCTGAGGTCATCAGGTTTGCCGCGGACGTCAGGGGAGTGGATTGCCGCGAAGAGGCGGCAAGGCTCTGCGAATTACTCAAAGTCGATACCGGCAAGCGAGTTGAAGAGCTTTCGCTCGGCAACCGCAAGAAGGTTGGCATAGTCTGCGCCATGCAGCACAAGCCGGAGCTTTTCATTTTCGATGAGCCGACATCAGGTCTGGATCCGCTCATCCAGGCGGAATTCTTCGAGCTGGTGAAGGAATACAATTCGCAGGGGGCGACATGCTTCCTGTCGTCTCATGTGCTGTCGGAGATAAGGAAATACTGCGACAGGGCGGCAATAATCCGCGACGGCAGACTCATCGCCTGCGACACCATAGATAACCTTGCGCACACCGGAGCAAAATTTGTGCGTGTGGAATCAGAAGATGCCAAAGAACTGACTCTCGAAGGAATGAGCAATGTCGTGCAGAAGGACGGGATTGTGGAATTCGTCTACAGCGGCAGCATGAACGTGCTGATGAAGGCGCTTTCCGGCGTTGACGTGAAGGACCTGAGCATAGAAGAACCTTCACTTGAGGACGTATTCATGCAATATTATGATTGAGGAGGATTAATTACGAAATGACCTTGTATAAACATGAACTTAAAATGAACAGACTGAGCTTCATCATCTGGCTTGTGGGCGTGCTGGCAATGTCTGCGGGGTGTATCTTTCTTTTCCCGCTGATTGATGATTCCATGGCTGACATGTCCGACGCGTTCGCGTCGATGGGCGGGTTTTCCGCGGCATTCGGTATGGACAAGCTGTCCATAAACACTCTGGAGGGCTTCTTCGGGACGGAGATCGGCACCATTTTCGCCTTGGGCGGAGGAATGTATTCCGCCCTGCTGGGCATTTCGGCGCTCTCCAAGGAGGAAAGCGGTCATACGGCTGAATTCCTGCACACCCTTACGCTGGGACGCTGCCGGATAGTCACCGGAAAGCTGTTATCCATACTCATATATCTTGTCCTGTTTGACGTCATTGCACTGGGAGTGTTCACAGGTTCCGCCGCAATGATAGGCGAATCGCTCAGTTTGAAGAGCCTTATGGGATATATCCTCGCGCAGTTCGCTGCGCAGACAGAGCTTGCGTCGGTTTGTTTTGCGCTGTCGGCAAGTTCCAGGCGCAGCAGCATCGGCCCCGGACTCGGAATTGCGCTGGTGCTTTACGTCCTTGACATAGTGGCGCGTATCACGGATAAAGCGGAATTCCTCAAATATATCACGCCTTTCAGCTTTTCCAACGCAACCGACGTGTTTGTGAACAAAGGCTCCGTAGAAGCGGTTCCGCTGTGCATTGGAATATGCGTGACGGCAATAAGCATCTTTGCCGCGTATTTCATTTACAGAAACAAGGATATTGCTGCCTGACAAAAGAACATTTTACTGAAAATCCTCATATTATGTATTGCGGGAAAAAATAGTACTCGCGCCGCAGGTGACTGAAAAACCAACCGGAATGATCCGGCTTGCCGGCAGTGAATCCTGTCGGGCGGCTGCCTGCCGACAATATATAAGGAGGACATAGTCAATGGGAGAGAAAAACGCACAATGCATGGGCGGCAACGCTCAGACCCTCGGCGAGAGAGCGGCTCAGTGCGGCAGACGCGACTGCTTCAAGGAGGCTGTTTGCATCAATGCCGGCAGAGTTTATGACGCGTGCCGCGACAGGGAATGCCTCGAAGACCTGCAGGTATTTTTTGTAGAGCGCGATCAGGACGTTATCAACAATGCCCTCGGTGTACGCCTTAAATCAGCCGATGTGGTAAATGTAGTGATTGATACCGAGCCTGTGCCGTTCAACAGGGGCTATTATTCGGTAGACATAACGGTGTATTTCTGTGTAAAGCTGGACGTCACCATGTCGCCGATCAGCCCTTCGTGCGAGGTCAGAGGACTCTGCGTTTACAACAAGAAGGCGATACTCTATGGCAGCGAAGGCAGCGTGAAGGTATTCAGTTCGGATTATGTGGGCGGCGACGATGACGAGCAGAATATGCCCGCCGGCAATCTGCCCAAGGCTACGGTGCAGATCGCGGAGCCTATAGGACTGGGCGCCAGGATTGCTCCGGTATGCCAGTCGCATTATCCGTGCTGCTGCGTGCCGAACCGCGTATCAAGAATGTTTGCGGGCAGCTTTGACCACAGGCTCGCGGAGAAAGCTGTGAATGTGACACTGGGAATCTTCATGATAATCCAGCTTGAGAGACAGGTACAGATGCTTGTTCCGGTTTACGATTTCTGTATGCCGGACAAAATCTGTGTCGATTCGGGAAGCGAAAGCCCGTGCGAGCTGTTCAAGAAGATCAGCTTCCCGGCGGACGAATTCTTCCCGCCCAAGGCGGGCGACCTGCATTGTAGCGAAGCGCAGATGATGCGCGGGCAGAGCGCCGGAGTGAGCAACTGCGGCTGCGGGTGCGGCAATTAAAAAAGTGGACAGTGGACAGTGGGAAGTGGGGAGTAAAGAAAAAGAGAAGAGAGAAAAAAGAAAAGCGGGCAGCGCCGAA
>ONWI01000097.1 GCA_900321515.1 uncultured Eubacteriales bacterium
AACGCGGAGGGACAACTTGCCTCCGAAATGCTGGATTACGGCGAAAAGAGGCTCACCGAGAACGGCTTTGAGCCATATTATCTCTACCGACAGTCGGGGATGGTGGGGAATCTTGAAAATGTCGGCTGGTCAAAGCCGGGATACGAGGGAGTCTACAATGTCTTTATCATGGACGAGACCCATACAATTCTCGCGGTTGGCGGTGGAGCGGTCACCAAGCTGAAGCAGCCGCGTGTCAACAACATCGAACGCATCTTCAATTACAAATACCCTTATGAATATATTTCGCGGTTTGACGAGATTATAGGCAGAAAGAAGGGAATAAAAGAATTCTATGATAAATTTTGTTGATTACTACATCCATTACACCGAACGTCTGAGGCACATCAACAATGCCGTACTCAATTCACCCGCCGAGCTTATCCGGCAGATGGAGGCGCAGTATGCCAAGCGGATAAACGAGATAGCGGATTTCGTCATGTCCACAGGCATGGGACGCAAGCTGATCATGCTGTCCGGTCCGTCGAGTTCCGGCAAGACCACCACGGCCAATATGCTGGTCGGCTGCGTGAAGTCTTCCGGCGCAAACGCGGTCTGTCTTTCGCTTGATGATTTTTTCAAGGGTGAGGGAAAGGCTCCCCGTCTGCCCGACGGCAAATATGATTACGAATCCGTCTATGCGCTTGACATCGGACTTATGAAACAATGTTTAACCGAACTTCTTGAAAAGGGCAGCACGATGATGCCGCGCTTCGACTTTGCGGCAAAAAGTCCCGCGCCGGAGCGTTATATGCTTCAGGTCGGGGAAAATGATGTGATAATCGTGGAGGGAATACACGCTCTTAATCCCATAATTACCGACTGCCTGCCGGACGAGAGAATGGTCAAGATATATATCAGTGTCAAGCAAGGCATCAAAGAGGGAGACGATACCGTTATTTCCGCCCATCAGATACGTTTTCTCCGCAGGCTGGTGCGCGATTATCAGTTTCGCAACAGTCCTCCGGAGCGGACATTTGAGATGTGGCCGCAGGTGCTTCGCGGTGAAAAGCTATATATTTCGGCTTACAAACGGTTTGCCACCGTTACAATCAATTCAATTCACATTTACGAAGTCAACGCCATTGCCGACAAGGCGATTGAGATACTCGGCAGCATTCCGGAAAACAGCCAGTATTACTCCGAAGCCCAGGAATACATCAGAAGGCTCGCGCTCTTTGAAAATCTCGACGAGGGACTAATTCCGGATAATTCGCTCATAAGGGAATTTATCGGGCAGGGCAGGCTTTCCGACAAGCCCACCGTCGCTACCTCAGCCAATTCCCACGGCAGGGTGATAAATGATATACGCTTCTTCGCGGAGACTTCCGCAGACGGCATTGATCTTCGGCGCGACTGTCGGTACTGCTGTCCGAGAAGGACGCTTGCCGCGACCGAAAGACTGTTGTGCGCACTGAGGGAACGGAATTTCTCACTGCCGGATATAGGTCGTTTTTCCTATCTCTACATCAATTTTACCACCCGTTTGCCGGAGGGTCATTCCAAATTTATTCCGGAGCTTCCGATATGCAGCGGTGAGTTCGACTGGTTCCGGTATGTGGACGTCGGCGTGAGTCAGGCAACCTATGATTCGCTCGGGCAAAAAAGCGGAGAATGGTATCTGCAATCCGCCGTGAATGTCATCACAGCTCACTTTTGCCATACCGAAGACGAAAGAAACGCCGTTTACAGGATGCTGACTGACATTATCGCGCAGGGAAGCGATTTCAGAGTTCTCTATAAGAAAAAAGAGACTGCAAGCATGACGGCCTGCGTTTATGCTGGAATATCAGACGAATTCAGGTATATTCCCACCGTCATTGTTACAGACAAAGAGGGAAATGTCCTTCTGGAAAAAAGCATGGAGCCGCAGTTCCATCGGGAGAATTTTGCCAATCAGTACGGTTCCCTGCTGCTAAATAAAAAACGTGTTTTGATAAGACCGAGAAAAAATGAATTATCAAAAGACTTGCAAGAAATTATCTTGCCGATAGGGGAGGCGTGAAAAAAATGTCTTTTGCGGTGATAAACAGTCTGGGCTGTCTGGGCATCGACGCGTACAGCGTTAAGGTGGAAGCGGACGCTGAGGACAGCTTTCCGATGTTTGATGTTGTGGGTCTGCCCGATGCTTCCGTCAAGGAATCACGTGACCGCGTGCGGGCTGCCATCCACAATTGCGGCTTTGAGTTTCCGACTTACAGGGTTATTATCAATCTCGCCCCCGCCGACATACGCAAGGAAGGACCGATATATGATCTTCCGATATTTATGGCGGTGCTGCTTGTCTCCCGTCAGATAGACCATGTGCCGGAGGGAAGTGCATTTATCGGTGAACTGTCGCTTTCCGGCGAGATACGGCCGGTCAAGGGCGTGCTGGCGATGGCAATTAAGGCGCGCGATCTCGGCTATAAGTCGCTGTTTGTTCCGCGTGCCAATGCAGCCGAGTCCTCGGTGGTAGACGGAATAGTGATTTACGCCGTAGAAAGGGTTGGCGAGATAATAGATCACATTACCTGCCGCAGGGAACTTCCGCCGGTAACTTCGGCGGACTTTCCGGAAAAGCAGTCGGATATTCCTCCGCTCGATTTTTCCGATGTAAGGGGACAGGAGGCTCCCAAACGCGCACTTGAGGTGGCGGCGGCGGGAGGACACAATGTGCTGCTCATAGGACCGCCCGGCTCCGGCAAGAGCATGCTTGCCAAGCGACTGCCTTCTGTTTTGCCTGATATGACGTTTGAGGAATCCATTCAGGTCACAAAGATACATTCCATAGCCGGAATACTGCCGACAGATGTAAAGCTGATACGCGAACGTCCGTTCCGTTCGCCGCATCACAGTTCCTCGTCAGTCGCTCTGGCCGGGGGAGGACGTATTCCCGGTCCGGGTGAGGTGTCGCTTGCCCACAACGGAGTGCTTTTCCTCGACGAGCTTCCGGAGTTTGACAAATCCGCGCTTGAAATACTGCGTCAGCCGCTTGAGGATCATCAGATCACCATTTCCAGAAGCAGCGGACGCATTACATACCCATGTGATTTTCAGTTAATTGCCGCAATGAATCCATGTCAATGCGGATATTTCGGACATCCCACCCGGCAATGCACATGCCGCCGCGGAGCGGTTGCCAAATATCTGAGCAAGATATCCGGACCGCTCCTCGACCGGATGGATATACATGTTGAAGTGCCGCCGGTGGAATACAAGGAGCTGTCCCGAAGCACGCCTTCCGAAAGCTCCAGCAGCATCAGGGAACGGGTCAACAAGGCGCGGCTGGTTCAGCAGCAGCGGTTCGCAGGTACGGGGATTAGCTGCAATGCAAGAATTACTCCGGCAACGCTGCACGAATTCTGCCGTATGACCGACGACGCCTCAAAGGTGCTGCAAATGGCATTTGACCGGCTCAAGCTGTCGGGGCGCGCCTATGACCGTATTGTCAAGGTGGCGCGGACCGTCGCCGATCTGGACGGTGACGAGGTTATTTCGTCCCAGCATATTATGGAAGCCATTCGCTACCGTACTCTCGACCGCGAATACTGGCGCAACTGACAGTCTTTGTCAATAATTTGTAAAAAATCCCACGGAACACGCAAGCACCGTGGGATTTTTTACTTTTTTTCATATATTTCTCTATTTTTTCGACAGCATGTGAGCATACACATTACCGGTTGCATAATATATTAATAGGTGGACGGAGTTCATGCAAGGTGAATTATGCGCTACTGTGAATAATTTGAAAATCATCGCCTTATTGGTGATTATATGCTCTATATACGGTAAAAATATCATTGCGGAGAAGTATATACACTCCGTATTACGAAGTGAAAAAAAGAGAGGACGATGACCAATATTATGAATGTAAGAAGAGGAGATATATATTACGCGGATTTAAGCCCGGTTGTAGGTTCTGAGCAGGGCGGCGTGCGTCCGGTACTTATCGTGCAGAACGATGTAGGCAACCGATTCAGTCCTACGGTGATAGCCGCTGCCATTACCAGCCAGACAGAAAAATCCCATCTGCCGACCCATATATATGTGCAGTCGGTGGAATGCGGGCTGCACAAAGATTCGGTGGTGCTGCTCGAACAGATACGCACGCTCGACAAGCGCAGGCTCAAGGAGTGCATGGGACGGCTCGAGGACAGCACAATGAACAAGGTTGATCAGGCCATTTCCATCAGTTTCGGACTCGGACAGGACGAACAGAATATTCGCAAGGCAAATTAATCTATAGAATAATTGAAGCTCTGCAATGATGCTGTTGCGGCGCCATTGCAGAGCGGTACATATAAAAAATATATTATTCACAAAAATCAGCTTTTGACGATTTTCTTCTTGACCTCAATCCTTATATCGCTGCCGACGAACTGCAAACGGGTGTAATTGCCGGATATACGCGATGTGATTCGATCGTCGTATTTTGATTTCAGACCGTCAATGTTCAGGTTTGTACTGATTATTGTGGGTCTGCGGGAGAGCAGGCGGGTGTTGATAATATCGTAAAGCACGGCAGTGGTGAATTGAGTTACAAATTCCGTTCCGATGTCGTCGAGAATCAGCAGATCGCAGCTCTTTAGCAGATTCAGGGTGTACTGCTTGTCCTCGCCCCTGCCGAAGTGCTCACTCTCGATGGTGTTGAAGAAATTCTGTGCCGATCCGTAAATAACCCCGTAGCCCTTGCTTATTACCCTGCCGGCAATGGCAAGCGAGAGATGTGTCTTGCCCAGTCCGACACCGCCCTGAAATAGCTGATTGGGGGATTGCAGTGAAAATGTATTTGCATAGTCCCAGCAGTGGCGTTTGACCTGTTCCATCATACGGCGGGGCGACAGGTTTGAATTTGCCGCCTTTTCGGGATAGAAATCCAGAGAGAAACTCTGGAATGAGCATAATTCAAGCGGCGTGGAGCGATTAAGCTCGTCATAAGCCATCTTGCGCAGTATTTCCTTGAAGCAGGAGCATGTTCTGCCGTCAATGAAGCCGGTATCGCCGCATTTTTTGCAGTGATACTTGGGTACAAGATAATCATCGGGACATCCGTTTTCACGCAGTATATCGAGCTGACGGCGCTGCATGGCAAGATTGTTGTCACGTATCTCGGCGACGGTATCGGTAATATCCTTCTGTCCGCTGAGCATGACTCGTGTGAGCTTGATGGATGTCTGGGCGATTTCGCGCTCAAGTTCTTCGTACTCGGGATTTGCGGCAAAAAACGCCTTGCGACGTTCATCGTTTTCGTTAACCGCCTGTCTGCGGTATGAATCCAGAAGGAATTTAGCCTGATCATAAACTTCTCGTGAATATCCCATTGTTCATAGCTCCTTACAGGTAGTATCAGTCGTCATAATTGTAATCTCCGCTGCTTGACGCCATTTCTTTTGCCCATTCAGCGTCGAGAATGGCTTCTATGTCATCTGTGGCGCTGGTTTCGCCATAGACTCCGTTTTGTCTCGAGGACTGAGCCGGCGTGCCGCTTCTGGCAATCCTTCTTGCATCCATAGCCTCCCGGTTCTGCTCATCCAGCTTGAGCGCCGATGTGAGGTCGGTTATGCCCTGTTCAAAGTAGCGCTTGATAATTCCGTTCATATAGTTGAAGCTGATTTTGCCGTTTTTGTTGACGCATTTGTCATACGCGTGGCGGATAAGCTCCACATCTATGTGCTGCCCGTTTATCCACAGGTCGCAGAATTTCATCTCGCTTTCGGTTGCCTTGCGTTCAGGAATCTCAAGAGCGGAGCGGACTGTATTCCATGCCTTGCGTTTTGCAGTAAGCGAGGAGATCTTTTTCTCCGCCTTTTCAAAATTGTCTATTTCTTCCGCAGCCCAGCCAATTCCGGTCGCCTCTATGTAGGACATGCTGGGTTTGCCGATAGAGCGGCAGTACTGTACCAGCATGGGCATTACGGTACACGGCAGCCCGTGCCATTTGACCAGCGTCACGAAGCAGGTGACTTCTGTGTGAGTCAGCTGCTTGCCGAGTGTTGCTTCCACTGCCGTCAGCATGTTTTTGAGCTGCTCGTCCTCAGCGACGTACTTCATACACTCGTCGAACGGGTAGCGTATTTTTTCCCGGCCTGCCGCCGGCTTTTTTTCGGCAGTCTGCCACAGTGCGTTGCTGACCGAAGTCTCCGGAACCGAATCCGCCGCGTCAGCAGTTGCCGTCTTGGAGTGCGGTATTTCCTTCCTTTCCGGTTTGCTGTGAATATCCGATTCGCTCAGCAGACCGCAGTTGATCCAATAATCGAGCGCGTCCTGGGTATCGGAGGGCTTCTGTCCGATGGCGAATGCGAGCGCGTCGAGAGTCACCTCATCGCCGCAGTGGCGAAGCATGTAAAGCAGCACTTTGAGTTGCGCCGCGCCCGCCAGCTTCATGTGCTCGTCAACCACACAGGAAGGTATTGCAAAGACCGAATTCCATGCGCCCATGCTTACGGAATAAGCAATACACTTATTTTCACTCAATTTGTCCCATCTCCTTTCCCTTTCAATCGACGGGATAATATTATAACATATATTGCTTTCAAATGCAATCGTATTTGAGAATGAAACACGGAAATCAATTTTTAAAAGAAAGCGCGGAGCGCCGGAACTAGCGAGCGTATGCGAGCGTGGGAGTCCAGGGGGTCTGGACCTCCTGGCGGGTCAAGGGCAG
>ONWI01000064.1 GCA_900321515.1 uncultured Eubacteriales bacterium
CGTCTCCGAGAATATCGGCGACGACAAAATGTCGGTGCTGATCGAAGCCATGATCGAAGCGATGGACGAATACTATTCCATCAACCTCGCGGAGGAAGTCAAGCGCGGCATGATCGAAAAGGTATCCCGCGGAGAACCGGTTTCCATTCCCGCCTTCGGCTACGACATCAGGGACAAGAATTACGTTCCCAACCCCGAGACCGCGCCGATCGTGGCGACCATATTCAGCGATTACTTAAGCGGCAGCGGCACGCGGGAGATTGCACAGAAGCTCAATGCCCTGGACATACGCACCTCACGCGGAGGCTTATGGGAGAACCGCACGGTGGAATACATTCTGCGAAATCCCGTCTATATCGGCAAAATCCGCTGGAATCCTGCCGGACGTACCCGCAGGAATTACGACCAGTCCTCCATCATGCTCATTGACGGACATCACGAGCCGATCATTGAGGAATCGACCTTCAACGCCGCCAATGAGAAGCTCGACGAAATCAAGGCACTGTACGGCAAATCCACCGCGAAGCAGAATCACCCGTCCGAGCCTTTCATGCTCTACGGTCTGGTGCAATGCAGCAATTGCGGCGCGACGCTCACACGCTCCGCAAAGGACTCCGTGCAGTGCTACAAATACGCCCACGGCAAATGCGGCGTCTCTCACCACATCAGCATCAGGAAGCTCAATGATCTGGTGCTGGAATCGCTGGAAGGCACACTCCGGGGAACCATTCCACCGCTTTATTCGGAAAGGGTGTATCAGAGCGAGGATCCGGCGATTCAGTCCGCCAACCTGCTGGCTGCGGAAAAACGCAAGCTCGAAAGAGTCAAACAGGCGTATGAAGCCGGCATCGACACGCTGGAGGAATACCGCGAAAACAAACGCAAGATCACCGAGCGGATCAGGCAGCTCGAAGCCGAACAGCCGAAGCCGAAGCTGCGCAAGCCGCTGAGCCAGCACCTTGACATGCTCCCCAAGCTGCGCGATCCCGATCTCACCACCGAAGAAAAAAACATCCTTCTCCGCACGCTGATTTCTCATATTGTGTTCAACCGGTCAAGCTGCACGGTCGATATTTTTTTAAGGTAAAATCATCACTTTTGATGTATGTACCTCCGTACTGGGTTATAATCATCTGAGCGAGCTTGGGATTTGGGGTTTTAATATTTACCGGATATTGCAATTTCTTTTCATAGCTCCACATTATCTGCACGCCCCTTTCCTGCCTGTGCAATTCGCGTTCCTTGCGCCCATTGCCGGGGTGAAGCATCCGCAGCCGCCATAGTCCCACGGCCACGGGTCGTCGATCCAGCACCAGTGCTTCCCGTTCGCCTTGGGATTGCTGAGCGGTCCGTATTTGCATTCGTATTCATCCTTGAGCCGCATGGCGTTGGCACGGTGCATATTCAGTGCCTGCATAGCTTCTGAGCAGTCTGGATGTGTGTCGAGGAAAAGCATCAGTTCATACTGCGCAAATTTGCACGCCGAGAGCTTCATGAGCAGTTTCTTTCTGTCGTCCATTGCGTATGCGTTCATCTGCAATTTCCTCCTCTCCCTGTAAACGGCTTGTCGAGCGCCGGGAAAAGCGTTCCGCGGCACAGACCCTCCGCCTCGTTGTACATTCTGCCGAAGGGCTGGATCTCTACAAATGCCATGACAGGAATGTTCTTGTCACACATCGGTTGGCATGTTTTTTCGCAATCGCAGTGATTGTTCATGTCTGACATTACTCCGCAGCATCCGCATGATTCTGTCATGTCAGTGTCGTCCATGACGTTCATGCAGCCGCAGGAGTTATTATCGTCCATATCCGGCATGGTCCCCGCGCACGCGCATTCATCGGCTGCGAAAATATCCTCGTAGTTGCACTGTGCCTGCTTTATCGAGCGTTTGATAAAGCGGTTGTAATCGTCCTGCACGTCAATTGCTCCTTTCATGTTTTGTTTTTTAGCCGATTGTAAAAGTGGTAAAATATGGGAAATTCTTTAAAACGGGAGTCTTTTTCTCCAGCCGGGAGCGCCCCACCGCCGCCTTTGGCGGCACCTCCCGGAATGTCCATCTTTCTATCAGCGAAAGATTGCCCCCCTGGACTCCCATTATAGGCGCTGCGCACTTTCCTTTTTTTACTTTTACAATCGCCTATGTTTTTGATAAAAGCATGAATCTGAATAAACAGACAGTATATGCTTTTCCTTACCATAATATTCCCGATTCCGGCAATTGTCACCTTGAAATTAATATGAAAAAATAATCCCCGCAGGACTTATCGTAAGACAGGCCCACAGGGATTATTTGTGTTTGATTGATCACAGCGTTTTCAAAAATTCCAGCGCGTCGGCGGCATTGGCGTCGGGCTTGACCTTGGACATGATTCTGAGAATTACCCCGTTCTCGTCGAGGATGAACGTGGTGCGTACCACACCCATGCTGACCTTGCCGTAGAGCTTCTTTTCCTGCCACACGCCGTAGGCTTCAATCGCCTGTCGCTCCGGGTCGGAGAGCAGCACGAAGGGAAGCGAATGTTTCTCCGCAAAGCGCAGGTGCGACGCGGCGGAGTCCTTGCTGATGCCGATGACCTCCGCGCCGGTCGCCTTGAATTCGTCATACAGGGCGGCGAAGGCTTGCGCCTGGCGGGTGCAGCCGGAAGTGTTGTCCTTGGAGTAAAAGTAAATCACGACCTTTTTGCCCCGGAAGTCGGATAGTTTTCTCTCCACTCCCTCCTTGTCGGGAAGGGTGAAGTCGGGGGCTTGCATTCCTGTTTCAAGCATAGTGGTTACCTCCTGAAAATGTAATAAATGCCATTATTTTCTTGTCCTCAAAAATATCTTTGTCTCGCCCTCATTGAGGAAGGACTGCATCTTCCGGGCGATTCTGGGATGAGCGAGGGAATTCTGCACCATGCTGCGGAGCGAATCGCCGCCGCGGTAGCCGTGAATGATATGCACTTCGGTTATATCATTCGGAAGCCTGTCCAGCAACCCAAGAATTTCCCGCCTTGCGTCAGAGGGATTCATGCCGTGAATGTCTGCTTCCATTACGTTTCCTTTTCGCCTGGTTACCATTCTCCCTCATCTCCATAAAAAATTCATATAAAAGCTGACAAGAAATTCATACAAAATGAAAAAATCTATTGATTTGTTACTAAAATATATTATAATATATTTACAGACAGATTTCAATCCAATCCGGAAAAATAAAATCAACCCCACAGGAGGATATTTAAACGTCATGGATATAACAGAATTTGTGGATTCCTCGGTCAGATTGTCACCCGCAAGCGAACACGCCGTCACCGAGGATGTTTTGCTTGACATCGTTGACTGCCTGCAAAACAGCTGCTTCCTGGGCGACGAGGGCGCCACCATCGAGGAACGTCTTACCACCCTCTGCGACGGCAGACATCCCTATTGGGAGGTCTTTCAGAGCCGCAAGGGTCCGATTTATATCAACTGCAAATGCTCCGCCACCGTCGGCGGCAGGGACGTGGAGATTGCCCTGCAATTCGGCGTTGGCGATGACCGCCGCAGCTATGCGCTGCTCGCCATTATGCTCGACAACCGCGCCCAGACCGACGACTACATCGACGAGTTCCTTGGCATGATTCGCAAACTGTAAACACAGGCTCTTACATGAAAGGTGATGACATGAAAAAATGAAGGAAAACATCTGTACCATTCCGGTGAACGAGGTTTTTGAGGTGCACGACGGCTGCCCGATATGCCGTATGCGCGACATCATCGAAGCAAAATACATCGACTACATCACGGGCCCCGCCATGATGGAGCCGGATATCCGCATTGAGACAAACCGGGCGGGCTTCTGCGAAAGACACTTCGGCATGATGCTGACTTCCGGACGCGCCCGCCTGCCGGTCGCGCTGACGCTCGAAAGCCATCTCATCGACGTCCGTGAGAAGCTGCTCTCCAAAAAGCCGGACAAAAAGATTCTGGAGGCAATGGATACGCTGGAGCACAGTTGCTTTGTCTGCGAATACATCGAACCCCACCTCGCCCGCGCCATTGAGACGGTATGCCTCAGCTACAAGAACGAACCGGAATTCCGCAATCTCTATGAATCGCAGCCCTTCATATGTCTCAATCACTACCGCATGATAATCCGGAACGCAAAGAAGCCGCTGGGCAAGGATTATGACTATTTCGCTGAGGTCACGCGAAAGCTGGTCAAAAATTACGCCGATTCATTGCAAGAGGGAATTACGCAGTTCCGCGACGCATTCGACTACCGCAACGCCGGCAAGCCAATGCCCGCCGAGGCGAGAACCTCCATCGAAAGTACAATTGAATTCCTGACCTCTCGCCCCGCCGCTACCCGTCAGGAGAGCGAAAAGAAGCCGGAAGCGCAGGAGTCATAAAGAGTTAAAGAAAAGCTTAAGAATCCCCAAAAGACTTGCATTTATCAATAATATAGAATATACTA
>ONWI01000061.1 GCA_900321515.1 uncultured Eubacteriales bacterium
GCCGGATATTGCCTCCCTCTTTGAGGGAGGTGGCTCGCCGTAGGCGAGACGGAGGGAGTTAATTTCACTAAGTTGTGGATAGTGTTTATCTCATAATTTCCCCACCCCCTGAATACATATTAATTCAGAATAATACTCATCTCACACAAACATCAGATTGAAATGAGTACATAATCAGGAGGGAAAAGCATGAGGAAAGACATTCGGGACGCCGGGCTGCGCGCTGAGACACTCGGAGAATATATTGTGGAGCACAGGGCGACTGTCCGCGCCGCCGCCGCCGCAACCGGGATATCCAAGTCTACCGTCCACAAGGAGGTCACCCAGCGGCTTCGCGAAACTGACGCTGACCTCTATTACAAGGTCAAGGAAATACTCGATTTCAACAAGTCCGAACGACACATCAGAGGCGGTAACGCGACCCGCGAAAAATATCGCAGATTATCCGAAAATCTCAGCCGCAAACATTCTTTACATTAAATCCATTGATTAATGCGACATTTTATGATAAAATCTACAAAAGAAGCGTATCGCTTTTGTTGATTATCAATTTTGGAGTCGGTCGGGCGCAGGGGCGCCGAAGGGCTGGATAGAGTGGGTTATTCTGACGATTTTATTCTTGATTTCATCGGAACTCTCCTTTCCCGCTTCCGAACTTCCGGCGCGTCGCCCGCGTCCGTGAGCTGAATATCGCTTACGCGACCCGCGCAATTTCCCCGTCGGCTTATTCTGACCGCTTTTTTTCTCTCACCGAAACGAAAGGATGTTGAAATTGTAATGCCCGAAAATTTGATGCCTGAAGATTTATTGCCTGAAAAAAATATTCCCGATATTGCTCAGCTTCTCGGCGCGATGATATCTTATTACAAGGGCGATCCTCGCAGAATTCATCATTTCATCAAGGTCCACGACCTCGCCCGCACTATCGGTATTCTTGAGGGCCTTGACGACAACGAGCTTTATGTGCTTGAAGCCGCCGCCGCCGTCCACGACATCGGCATTCACATCTGCGAACTCAAATACGGCAGGTGCGACGGTCAGCTTCAGGAAGAGGAAGGCCCTGAACTCGCCAGAGATATGCTCACCGCCCTTGGATTTGATCAGGAGGTGATTCTCCGCGTCTGCTGGCTGGTCGCTCATCACCACTCATATCACTCTATCGACGGCTGGGATCATCAGATTCTCATTGAAGCCGACATGCTGGTGAATCTCTACGAGGACTCCGCTTCCCACGAGAAAATCGAGTCAGCTCTTGAGAATATTTTCATCTCCCAGACCGGCAAGCTCTTCCTCAGAAAAATGTTTGATCTCTGATCGCGCATCCATATTAATAGTAATAATAGTAAAAAAATTTTTAAAAAATTCCCTTTTTGTGTTGATTTTTTTAAAATTATTAGTATAATAGTAAGTAGCAGATGCGGTGCTGTACTATTTTTTTTCGGAAAGGAAGCGGTTGTTATTTTTAACGATTTGAAAAAACACATTAAAGGCAGAACGCAGGCATTCTGGATCATCGGTTTGGTGATTCTCATTATCTTCGGCGTGATTGCTTTCAGACGTTGGAAGCCAGATCAGTACATCATTGGCGAAATCACCTGGATCAATTCCGCTGCCGCCAAGATGGAAAACTTCGACAAAACCGACGGCGCTTACACCGGCGACCCAGACAAGCTTTTCATCACGTTTCTTCCGGACGCCTGCGAGTTTTTCGACACCGAGGGCAACCCGATCACCGCGCTTGACGTTACCGTCGGCTCTAAAGTTAAAATGACCTCCAGCACCGGCTTGAAAACCAACGCGGAAGGCTATACTACCGTGGAAATTAAAAAGGTCGAGGTCTTGTATATGGCTCCCTCTGCCGATGAATTCTTCGCGAGCAATCAGTGATTTTCTTTAAAACAGCATTTTTTAACCGCCGTGCATTGTCTTAAATGCGCGGCGGTCTATTTTATTGTTTATTGCTTTTTTCGGGTATTCGCCTTTTTGTAATCGCCGTGTATCGCGCGGATTACCGATGTGACACAGAATCTGAAAAACACTTCGGGAGATTTGAATGTCCGTTTGCAGTCCCGCCAGCCGCAGAGCCTTCTGTACTTTTTTAAAACGCCGGCTGCTACCGGGGTTATCCCGTCGAAGGACCACATGTCATGCCCCGCGAAATGCACGATGAAGGGGTGGTACAGCGCGTATTCCAACTGCTCCGCCGTGTAATAGAAGTCCGGAATGCGGCGCAGCATCTTGGGAATATCCCTCTCGCAGATCATCCACATCATATTGTACTCCGGCGGAAGAATCACCATCTCGCTCCCCATCAGATAATTGATCGCGTCCTGATCGGGATAGAGCAGCTCCGCCGGGAAGCTGTTGATGTATTCGATGATCCTGCGCGAGGCGTCAAGCTCTATCCACCGCGCCGTGTCTATCACAAGCACGCCCGAATTGATATATTCATATTCGTCGGGCATACCCAGCGCCTTCTTGCGGGGCGCATTGTCCGCGTCGGTCACTGCCGCAAGGCATTTGCCCTGAAGGTCCATCGTGAAAAGCTCCGTCACCGGACGGTCCATCAGCAGATCGCAGTCCAGATAGATCAGCCTGTCGATATCGCCGTAAAGCTCCGGCAGCTCATTGAGGAACAGCCTTCCGTATATCGCCCTGTGCCAGCGCGTCGGAACCTTCGGCACCACGGCGTTGAGCTTTTGGTCAATGTCGTAAAAAATCATCTCGGCATTGCCGAATGCAGCCGCCTGATTGCGGAGCCGCTGTTTGTTTTCCTCGGTAATCCCGCAGTCCATCACAAAGAGACGCACTTTTTCAACATCAGGACACATGTTGTACATAACAGAATAAGTGCATATGCCGAGATTTTTTACATAATTGTTGTCCGAAACAAGCAAAAAATCAGCAGTCATTTTTATCATTCCTTTGTTTTTCCGGTAGTATTTTACTTCATTTTTTCTGAGCCCTCGTACCATCTGAGAAGTCCGCTGAATATGCAGTAGGCGACTTTGTACTGGTAGTCGTCAGTGCAGAGCAGAGCCTCCTCCCTCGGATTGGAGAGAAATCCGCACTCGCAGAGCACAGCGGTATTCTCCGCGTGATAAAAGAGATAGAGATTCTTGCCGGTCTTGACCGTCTCCCTCGGCTTCTCGGGCTGAATGCGCAGGTTGAATTCATCCTGAATGTATCCCGCAAGCTCCCTGCTCGAATCACGATTGGGCGAATAAAAGATCTGCGAACCGTAGACCTTGCTGCTGCCCGACAGCTTATTCTGATGAATGCTTATCAGCACCGAACCCGGATAGAGCCTGGTCAGATTGAGACGGGCGCGCATATCGCTTATCTTGCGGCGGCGGATGGTGGTATCCTCGCTGTCATTCAGCGCGCGGTCGGAGTCGCGGGTCATTACCACCTCGAAGCCTGCGTCGGTCAGCATATCCCTCAGCTTGAGCGATACGGCGAGATTCACATTCTTCTCGACCGTGCCGCCCGCGCCGACAGCCCCGCCGTCGAATCCCCCGTGACCCGGGTCAATGATAATCACTCCGCCTCGCGCATCCGACTGCGTGACCGTCCCGGAAGCGGCAATCGCGTAATTCCCGCCGGCAAAGGCGAGCGACAGGGCAAGCGCGGCGGCGGTGAATACCAGAAATCTGTGTCTTGGGCGTATATGAATTATTTTAATCAAAGCTAAAACCTCCGATATCAGTATAAAAGGCTGCTGAGCGGCAGAAGTCACGGCTGCCGCCTGATGTCTTTTATATATCTATTATCGGAGAGCGCCAAATATTACTGATGCTTTTGCTCGCCGAGCGGGTCGTAATGCCTGTAGTTTTCGCCGGTCTCCAGATCCTTCCAAACGAAGATGCCGTCCTTGAGCAGAATACAGCTGTGTCTGCTGTCCTCCTTTGGGAGCGATACGGAACCGGGATTGATGCACATTATGCCGTTCACCTCGCGCAGCGAAGGCAAGTGCGTGTGTCCGTAGAGAAGCATATCCCCCGCGGCAAGCTGCGGAAGGTTGTCGGGATTGTATATGTGTCCGTGAGTGACGTACACTATCTTATCCCCGATGGGCAGCAGCGCGCAGTCCGCTGACATCCGGAACGGCAGCACCATCAGATCCACATCCGCGTCGCAGTTGCCCCTGACGCAGAAAATCTTTTCGGAAACGCCCTTGAGAAGCTCCGCGACCTTCCTCGGCTCGTAGTCGCGCGGCAGGTCGTTCCTCGGGCCGTGATAGAGAATATCGCCCAGCAGGAGCAGCCTGTCGGCGGCTTCCTTTTCAAACGCCTTCAGCATCAAGTCGCAATAATACACCGAACCGTGTATATCGGACGCTATCATCAGTTTCATCAATATTTACCCCCGGATTATTCTTTACATATTATTGTAAATGTTTACCGGTAAAATGTCAATCTAAATTTGTTATCCCGCAAATGATTGAATATTACCCGTTGTCGGCATCGGACGAATGATCGTTGGAGCAATCATTCGCATCGGAATCCGACACATTGGCTTCCTCGCTGTGATTCTCCACCCTGTCGGCTTCGAGGCAATAGTTGTTTTGGCATTCCTCAGCCGATTCCGCCGCGGATTTCGCGCCGCCAAACACCGCGCCGACAGCTATGCCTCCCGCAGCGAACGCAATCAGTACGGCTGCCGCAGCTCCCGCAAATATCTTCCTTCCGGCGCGCCCGCCCTCTGCCTTGACGGCGGCAACGGCAGTCTCTTCTCCGGCAAAAAATTCCTCGAAGCTCTCGGTCGGCTGACCGGCGGCTATTCCACCGGCTATTTTTTCAAAAGGCGGCGCTGCGCAGTCTGTACCGGCGGCTATTTTTCTCATGGTTTCGCCTATCCGTTTTTCCGTTTTGCTCCATTCAGTGTTTTTCTTCATTTCCGCCACCTCCTTTCAATAGAATGGCTTTAGCCGATTGCAAAATATGAAAAAATGTCGGTAATACGGGGCTTGCGCATTTTAAACCGGAGCCTTTTTCTCCAGCCGGGAAGGGCGGATTTGGATTTTTCGATTCCGGTATTCGCCCGACCCCGATTTTTGTCCGGGTGCGTTTCGCTCGCTCGGCTCCGCCTCGCTCGTGGGGCGCTGCCCCACCGCCCCGCCGGTGGCGCTGCCCCCGGACCCCTGCCAGGGAGCCTTGCCCCCTGGACCCCATTATTGGCGCTTCGCGCTTTCCTTTTTTCTTTTTTACAATCGCCTGATGAATGGCTTAACCACTATCCACAACTTAGTGAAATTAACTCCCTCCGTCTCGCCTACGGCGAGCCACCTCTCTCAAAGAGGGAGGCAATATCTGGCTCCCTCTTTGAGGGAGCTGTCAGCGAAGCTGACTGA
>ONWI01000100.1 GCA_900321515.1 uncultured Eubacteriales bacterium
ATATTCGCAAGAGAAATAATTTGCAGAAAAACAGCATAATTATATCCTACAAATTGACATTGTCATCTTGCCGTGATATAATAATAATGATTTAAACAGATAAAGAGAGAGGTGAGCAAAGTGACTAACACAACCGGAGACAGTTGCGGCGGCAAATGTGAGAGTAAGACAAAATCCAAGCCTCCACACGGCACTTCAAAGGATAATGGGTCGCTTTACCCACCTTTTTTATGCGCGTGATTGACAAGCGAGCAAAAGATTTTGCCTTCCCTTGCGGCTGTATGTCCACAGGGGATTTTTTGGCGTGCGGAAAACTCATTTTTCTGCAAGCCGCCGCATTTGTCCGTTGCTGCTTATAATTCTTTATAACGCAGAACGGAGTGATTATTAATGGCAAACGAAATCAAAGAGAACATGGATTTATCGACAGCCGAAGCGCACGTCCCAGAGGGAAAAATGAAGCCCGACTACGAGAGCGAAGTCGTTTCGATCATCAGGGGCAATCTCTCGCCCAGAGCAATGCAGAGCCGTCTCGAGGACTATCACGGCAATGACATTGCGCAGGCGATGGAAAGCCTCTCCCCCGCCGAGCGCAAGAAGCTCTATCGGGTCTGCTCAGTGGATATGCTCGCCGACATTTTCGAGTATATCGAAGAGGAAGACGCGGGAGTTTATCTCGACGAAATGGACATTCACAAGGCTGCGGGAGTTATATCCGAACTGGAAACAGATACCGCCGCAGATGTGCTTCACGAGATAAACAAGGAAAAACGAGCGCTTATCATCGACTTTCTGAAGCCTGAAATTCGTGATGACATACGGTTGATTGCTTCATTTGACGACGATGAAATCGGCAGCCGCATGACTACCAATTTCATCAGCATACGCGAAAATCTCTCGGTCAAGGAAGCCATGAAAGAGCTCATACGTCAGGCAAAGGAAAACGACAACATCTCTACGCTCTTCACCGTGGACGAGCTGGGCGAATTCTACGGTGCAATCGACCTGAAGGATCTGATAACAGCCGACAGCACCGACAGCCTGGACGAACTGACAACCACATCATTCCCCTACGTCTACGCCACCGAATCCATTGACGACTGCATAGAAAAGCTGAAGGATTACGGTGAGGATTTCGTGCCTGTCCTTGACAACGGCAACCGCCTGCTTGGTGTAATAACCGCCCAGAGCGTCATAGAAGTTGTGGACGATGAGATGGGCGAGGATTACGCCCGTCTGGCAGGTCTTATTGCTGAAGAAGACCTGAATGAGCCTCTGCTCGACAGCATGAAGAAGCGTCTGCCGTGGCTGATTATCCTGCTCGGACTGGGAATAGCGGTTTCCGGCGTGGTAGGGATTTTTGAATCGGTAGTGGCGCAGCTCACGCTTATTATGGCATTTCAGTCTCTGATACTCGACATGGCGGGAAATGTCGGCACGCAATCGCTTGCCGTGACAATTCGCGTACTTACCGACGAGAATCTGACATTCAGCCAGAAGCTCCATCTGGTGCTCAAGGAAATGCGGGTAGGTCTCTTCAACGGGATTCTTCTCAGCGCCGTGTCGGTGATAATGATAGCGCTCTACATCATGCTGTTCAAGGGCAGAACGGCTATCCTTTCATTCGCCGTATCGGGATGCATAGGCGTCTCGCTGATCCTCGCCATGCTTATTTCCAGCGCGGTAGGCACGCTCATTCCGCTTTTCTTCAAAAAGATAAAGATAGACCCGGCAGTAGCTTCAGGTCCACTCATCACCACTATTAACGACCTCGTAGCTGTCGTAACATATTACGGCATAAGCAAGATACTGCTTATTGACATTCTCCACCTTGCGGGCTGATGTTTTCCCGCCATATGACTGACAAATATGAAAAAATTACTCTCCAAAACCCGCGCCGCGGCAGACAAATACGACATGCTGGGCCAAAATGAACAAATCGCCGTCGGCGTCTCCGGCGGAAAGGATTCTCTCGTGCTTCTGTGTCTGATGGCTGCCATGCGGGAATTCCACCCTTCCCGCTTCGGGCTGACCGCGCTATGCCTCGACCCGTGCTTCGGAGGGACGCCCGCCGATTATTCGGGCATAGAATCGCTTTGCAATGAACTCAACGTGCCGCTTGTTATCAAGCGCTCGCGGCTCGGCGAAATCATATTTGAAGAACGCAGAGAGAACAATCCGTGCTCTCTCTGCGCCAGAATGAGGCGCGGCATACTGCACAACATGGCGCTCGAATCCGGCTGCACACGCCTCGCCCTCGGACATCACATGGATGACGCGGCGGCTACATTCTGGATGAATCTCACGTCAGGCAGCCGTATTTCATGTTTTTCACCCGTGACATATCTCGACCGCAAGGGGATAAGTCTGATAAGGCCTATGATATTCTGCCGTGAAAACGAAATAAGTTCCGCCGCCTCACGTCTCGGACTGCCTGTGATGAAAAGCAGCTGTCCTGCCGACGGCTGCACCGAACGTGCCTCGGCGCAGGCCGTTCTGAAAAATCTCGAAACAAAATACACCGGTCTGACCGAACGCATCATCGCCGCCATGCAGGAAGGCAACATTTCCGGCTGGGGAACTTAGTAACTGTGCAGAAATAATTAATACATTTAGCTCGTCAGAATGCCGAAGGACACTCTTTTTGCAATAAATGACTGATTAAATTCTGCAAAGTTCCTAATTCCAATAGCTGAAGAAAACACAAAAAGGGCTTCGCCTCGAACACGCATAATATGCGCTTCAAGAGCGAAGTCCTTGCTTTTCTTTACGGTTGGAGCCTGTTGAGCGTCTTGCTCGAATCTTTCCTGCTATATTTCGTGAAATTATTCTTCCGGCTCGGCGTCCTCTGCGTCGGTCTTTTCAGCCTCGGCTTCCGGCTTGGTCTCCGGCTCGGGAGTCTCCTCGGGCTTTTCCTCCTCGTCGGCGCTGAATTCCAGAATATAACCGTCGTCTGTGAGCTTGTCGTCCTCTATATCGTCATCGCCGAATTCAATAACATCGTCGTCATCGTCCAATTCAAAATCTTCGAAATCATCAAAATCGTCAAAATCCTCATCATAATAGCAGCCGCACTTCTCCTGGAAGAAATCGCCTACCTTCTTGCCAATGCCCTTCAGCACAGCCTTAGGCGAACAGTCCTCGCCGTTCTCATGTCTCTCGACAACCTCCTTGGCGATGACGTAAGCCACGGCAGCGGTAGCTCCCATTGCAACAATTCTCCAGAAATTGCTCATAATATCATTTCCCTTCAATTAATTTGTATTCAACAGAACCGCAGGATCCTGATTGAGTATAATTATAACACATAAAAACGAACAAATGGTGAACAAATCAAGATTATTTTTCAGAAAAATTATATATTTTTATAGAT
>ONWI01000266.1 GCA_900321515.1 uncultured Eubacteriales bacterium
AAGGCAGCCTAAACCGCAGGCAATACTTTGTGTGATTAACTAAGGAAACATTCGTTTCCCTTGGATTTTGGCAAAATATGGCGGAAAGATATGCCAGCTGCCAAAGCAGCTTGCCAGACGTGCGTGAAGAGATTCTGAACATGCGCTAATACAATACTGATCTGTTGAATTGTTGTGAATAATTATCAATGAAGTTCATTTTAAGTTTCAATGAAGTTTTTGTAATTAATCGCTGATAATGCTTGAAATTGTAAACAAAATCTGTTATAATACATTAAATATTTTTTGTTTTGATCAGGAGGATAACTTATGAAAGAAAAAAAACAAACTATTCCTAAAAAAGGTGTCAGCACTGGGCGAATTGTTTTTATGAGCATGATCGGCATCGTTTTGAACCTCGCGGGTGTTCATCTGGCTGCTAAGTTTGATCTGCCGCTCTATCTGGATACTGTCGGCACCATTCTGACAGCCGTGGTGGGGGGCAGTCTGCCGGGCATTATAGTGGGTTTTATCACCAATCTTATAAAGGGCTTTGTTTTTCCGGAAGAAGTGTATTTCGGCGTTCTCAATATGCTCGTTGCACTGATGGCGTCATATTTAGCCAAAAAGGGAATGTTCAGGAAAGCGTTTAAGCCGCTGCTCACCATTCCGGTCTTTGCTCTGGTGACGGGATTGCTCAGTGCGATGCTTGCATGGTTTATGAACGGCTGCAAGATGGGTCTGGTCGCTCAGGATTTTGCCAGGTTTTTCTACGATCATACTCAACTGAATGAGTTTACTTCACAGATAGCCGGAGAAATCTCTCTCGAGTTTATTGACAAGAGCATTACTGTAACTCTGGCGGCACTGCTGCTCCTGCTAGTTCCAAAGAGCATGCGCAGCAGATTCAAGCCTGACGCGGAGGAAGAAGAGCATGTTGCAACCGAACGCAAAGAGGAAAAGACCAAATGCCGTCTGATTTCGCTTCGCACCAAGATACTGCTGATTCTAATTGCAGCGTCCCTGCTGATTGCGGGAGCTTCCACAGTCATCAGCTTCATGCTCTTTAAACAGTCCACTCAGGAGGAACATGTCAAGCTGGCAAACGGCGTTACCGAGCTTGCGGCCAGTGTCATCGACGGCAACCGTGTGAACGAATTTATCGAAAGCGGCGACAGTCTCAAGGAGTACAGAGATATAGAGAAAATGCTGTATAAGCTGAAAAACAGTTCCCCGGACATTCAGTATCTCTATGCCTACAAGATTCAGCAGGACGGTTGTCATGTCGTATTTGACCTTGACACGGAAGATCTTCCTGGAGAAGATCCTGGCACGGTCATTCAGTTTGACGAGACATTCCTGCCGTATGTTCCCACTCTGCTGCAGGGAGGAGAAATAGAACCGATCGTATCTGATGACGCTTACGGCTGGCTGCTCACCGTTTACAAACCGGTTTATGACAGCAGAGGCAACTGCCAGTGCTATGTTGCGGCGGACATTTCAATGGATCTTCTTTCCAAATACGGCTTCAGCTTCCTTGCGAGACTGCTTTCACTGTTTGTAAGCTTCTTTATACTGGCGCTTGCCATTTGCGTGGCGCTGGTCAATCGCAATGTCATACGCCCGATCAATAAAATGGCATATTGCGCGGGTGCGTTTGCATATAACGACGATGCGTCCACAGCAGAGAATGTAAAGCGTATCAATGAGCTCAACATCCGCACGGGCGATGAGATAGAAAATCTCTACAATGCATTTGCCAGCACCACACAGCAGAGCGTGCAGTATGTTGAGGAAATCGAACACCAGACTGAAACTATCTCCCAGATGCAGAACGGTCTGATTATGGTGCTGGCGGATATCGTGGAGAGCCGCGACAAGTGCACAGGCGACCACGTCCGCAAGACGGCGGCATATGTCAGGATTATCATTGAAAAAATGAAAGAAATGGGAATGTATGCCAATCAACTCACCGACAAATTCATACAGGATGTCATTCATTCCGCTCCGTTGCATGACATCGGCAAGATTCACGTTCCCGATAATATCCTCAATAAGCCGGGCAAGCTGACCGAAATGGAATTTGCCATTATGAAGGCGCACACCACGGTAGGTTCCCGCATTATTCAGGAAGCCATCGATATGGTTCCCGAATCGGGATATCTGGAAGAAGCAAAGAATCTGGCGGAATACCATCATGAAAAATGGGACGGCAACGGCTATCCACACGGTATAGAAGGCGAGGAGATTCCGCTGTCTGCAAGAATCATGGCGGTCGCGGACGTATTCGACGCGCTCGTATCCCGCAGAAGCTACAAGAAGCCGTTCAGCTTTGAAAAAGCCATGAGCATCATACAGGAGGATGCAGGCACCCATTTCGATCCGCTGGTCGCCCAGGCATTCATCGCCTCGAAGGAGGAAGTCAAGAAAGTTATGGACGAATTCGACAAGATAAGTAATCCTTACGGAGAGGAAGTCGATATTGACGGCTCTTCCGACCAGAAGAGATAATGATTCCACGGCACTCAATAACACATTCATCCCCCCTATGGCAGAAACTCTGTCATAGGGGGGATATTTTATTGGCGAGAATATGAAAAATGATTCTATTGATAAAGAGCCGAAAATAAAATAGCAAACGAGTATATAAGAGAAAAATAGATAAAACAAGAGTAAAAAAGAGATAATCAGTTTGTAAATTAAATTTTTTCAAAAAGGTGTTGACAAGACGAAATTATTGTGGTAATATACTCCTTGCGAGCTTACGAATATGAATTACGAGGTTCAGAAATTACAATAATTTTTATGGAGGAAAAAGCTATGTCAACATTTATGCCCAAAGCCGGCGAAATAGACCGCAAGTGGTATGTACTCGACGCTGCAGGCAAGCCTGTGGGCAGAGTCGCCACACTGGCAGCCGATATTCTCAGAGGCAAGAACAAGCCGATATTCGCCCCTCATGTGGACTGCGGAGATCATGTGATTATAATCAACTGCGACAAGGCAGTTCTCACCGGCGGCAAACTGGAAAAGAAGATTTACTACCGTCATACCGGATATATCGGTCACCTGAAGGAGACCAAGGCCGGCACAATGATGAAGACCAAGCCCACCAGAGTGATGGAGCTTGCTGTCAAGGGTATGGTTCCCAACACCACAATAGGCAGAGCCGCTCTCAACAGACTGCATCTCTATGCAGGCGCGGAGCACAGACATGAGGCTCAGAAGCCCGAAACATGGGCAATGTAATTATTCGGAAGGAGGATATAATTTATGTACGATAAGACACCGTTTTTCTATGGTACAGGCAGAAGAAAAAGCTCAGTTGCCAGAGTCAGACTTTACAAGGGCACAGGTAAAGTGGTTATCAACAACAGAGAAATAGATGATTATTTTGGACTTGACACACTCAAGCTGATCGTGCGTCAGCCCCTGGAGCTGACAGGTCTTACGGATCGCTTTGATGTTGTATGCAACGTCACAGGCGGCGGCGTAACCGGACAGGCCGGCGCTATCCGTCACGGCATAGCCAGAGCACTGCTCCAGTATGATACTGAGAACCTCCGTCCCATGCTCAAGGCAGCAGGTTTCCTCACCAGAGACCCCAGAATGAAGGAAAGAAAGAAGTACGG
>ONWI01000103.1 GCA_900321515.1 uncultured Eubacteriales bacterium
GCCGAAGTCGGTGACCGCGGGAGTGGGAGACACCGTGAAATTCAGCGTGAAGGCGAACGGTCTGGGGCTGAGCTATCAGTGGTATTATAAGAAAAAGGGCGCGGACAGCTGGAGCATCTGGCCCGGCCACAACACCGCCACAACCTCCGCAACGGCCAATACAAGCTGGCACGGAATGCTGGTCAAGTGCGTCGTTACCGACAGCAACGGAAAAAAGGCAGATTCAAACGCGGCGGCTGTTATGATTGCAGGAGATGATCAGGCTGTAGGTTAATGCAGGAAACTATTGATATTTTACATTAAAAAACTATAATCTTATTATTTTTTGTTGACAATACATTGCTGCTGTGTTAAAATAATTTTGCGGTGTTGTTAAACAATTCAGCAATATTGTTATAATCGAAAGGAAGTTAAGATTATGGGAAAATTTATAGTAAAGCGTACCAATACAGGCATTAAGTTCGATCTCAAGGCAAACAACGGCGAAGTTATTGCCACATCTGAGGTATACACAACCGAAGCTGCCTGCATGAAGGGCATTGAGAGTGTCCGTAACAACTGCGTCGGAGAGATCGAAGATCAGACCGTCGAAGAGGTCGTCAAGCTGAAGCACCCCAAGTTTGAGATGTATATCGACAAGGCTGGCGAGTATCGCTTCCGCCTCAAGGCAAGAAACGGCGAAATAATAGCTGTCTCTGAGGGCTACAAGGCAAAAAGCGGATGTCTCAACGGCATTGAGAGCGTCAAGAAGAATGCCCCTGACGCGGAGATCGTCAAGAAGGACTAATTTATTGTTAGAGCCTGCTGACGTATCTCTCCACGCGCGTTTGGCTTGCATCTTTTCCGCCATATTTTGCCAAAATGCTCGTTAATACACAAAGTATTGCCTGCGGTTTTGGCTGCCTTGGCGAAAAATCTGACTGCGCCATCCACACACGTGGAGATACTGAACAGGCTCTTATAATTCAATCAGGAAAAAGCCGTTCTTAAGTACCTGTTTATGATACTAAGAACGGCTTTTTTTACCGGCATGGTTCATTCATTTTTTGTCGTGTTAGTCTGTATTCTCCGATAAGAAATCGTTTAAGCGATACAACAGACCACAGAATAAAATTCCTTACTCCTCCGAAACGTCTTTTTTCATTGCGCCAGTCACACAGCCTGCGGTATTTTTTGAATACTATTGCGTGGACGGGCGTTATTCCGTAGAAAGACCACATATTTTTCCCCGCGAAGTGATATATGCTTCCGTGATAAAGCGCTGAACGTGTCTGTTCTTCGGAGTAAATATACTGCTCGTTATCGTTTGCCATTTTTGGGACATCACGTTCGCATAACAACCAGAGCATATTGTATCGTGGCTCAAGCACCTTTATCGAGTCATGCAGTACATAATTGATAGCGTCCTGGTCGGGATAGACAAGTTTTTCCGGATAGCTTTGAATATAATCTATCACCTTGGCGGCGGCATCCAGCTCCACCCATTTTGCGACGTCAATGACAAGCACTCCGGAGTTGATATAGGTATATTCAGGATTTATTCCGAGAGCTTTTTTGCGATTGAGGTTCTCGCCGTCGCAAACGCCTGCGAGACACATGCCGTCGAGCGGCATTGTGAAAAGCTCTGTGACCGGACGATCCATAAGCAGGTCGCAGTCGAGATAGATTATCCTGTCAATGTCATATTGCTTTAGGATTTCGTTCAGAAAGAGCCTGCCGTAAATTGCCCGGTTCCAGTTCCTGGTCGCATTTGCGAAAACTTCGTTTATTTGTTGCTCAATGTTAAAGAATATTATCTCAGCGTTGTCAAATCTTTTGGTCTGTTTGATAAGCCTTGTTTTGTTTTTCCCGGAAATACCGCAGTCCATTACAAACAGTCTGACTTTATCCGCGGCAGAACACATGTTATGCATCACAGAATAGGTGCAGATTCCGAGATTCCTCGAATAGTTGTCATTGGAAACAAAGAGAAAATCAGCGGTCATTTTATTCATCCCCTGCTTTTTTTTAGAGCCTGCTGACGAATCTCCGCGTGTGCGGATGGCGCAAGCTGAACAAGTTCAGCTTGCAGATATTTTCGCCAAGGCAGCCAAAACCGCAGGTAATACTTTTGTGTATTAACGAGGGAAACATTCGTTCCCCTTGGATTTCTGGCAAAATATGGCGAAAAGATATGCCAGCTGCCAAAGGCAGCATGCAAGCCGTGCGTGGAGAGATTCTAAACAGGCTCTTAGTCCGTATAACTTCAATTATATTATATCATTGATTATGCAATTTGTCAAAATGATTCATGGTTCATTAATCGTTTCTTTGTTACAGATATAAACAAGCACAAACCATTTGACAAAACCGTAAAATAATACTATACTCTATACATGATGGTTTTGGCATTCAATTATTTATTGAAAAGGAATGAATTACAATGACAGACAAAGTGGCAGAACTGAAATCCGGAGAAAACGAAAATAAGGAATTGTCCTTATCGACCGGAGAAACCGAAGCCTCTGTCCGGCAAGAGCAAGCAGCGACAAACGGCGATGGTCCCGGTAAGGCTTCTGATGACGATGATTTATCGGAAAAATACAAGACCTCCGGCAACCTTGCGGTCACCGTTGTGAGCCGGATTTTTACCGTGCTGCTGATTGCCGGGTGTATTGTGCTGGGAATCGTGGGATACCGCAGGGGCGCGTTTTCCTCTGTCGAAGCGCTCCAGGCGTGGATGCACAGCTATGGCATCTGGGCTCCGCTCATCTTTATCATACTTCAGGCTGTGCAGGTCGTTATCCCGCTGATTCCGGGCGGAGTGACCCTGCTGGGCGGAGTTATTCTGTTTGGCCCGTGGTGGGGATTTGTGTATAATTATATCGGAATTATCGGCGGATCATTTGCGGTGTTCGGTATTTCCAGAGTATACGGCAAGCCGCTGATGTATCGGCTTTTTAAGCCTGAGTCCATAGAAAAGTACGAAAACTGGACGAGCAATCACGGGCGATTCGCCAAGCTGTTTACTGTTGCGATATTCCTTCCCGGCGCTCCCGACGGACTGATATGCTATCTTGCCGGAACTACCAAGATGACGTGGAAGCTGTATTCAATCATCATCCTGCTTGCCAAGCCTGCTTCTATAGCTATGTACAGTGTGCTCTACATGTTCGGCATCAATTCTCTGTCGGAACTTATTGCCGCTTTGAAAAAGTAAACTCTGGGATTTTATTTTTCAGTAAAGGATGAGGCTTATGTACCGTTTTTTGCTGGTCGAAGATGACAGGAATATCCGCGAGCTTATTGTCAATTATTTTACCAGGAAGGAAAAGAACGTCTTTGAGGTGGACATTGCCTCCGACGGGCAGACCGGTCTGGAAAAGGCGTACGAGAATCACTATGACCTGCTCCTGCTGGACGTGATGCTGCCGGAACTGGACGGGTTTGAGATATGCCGCGAGATACGCCGTGAAAGCGATGTGCCTATTATGTTCATCACAGCGCGCGCCGACGAATCGGACATGCTCAATGCTTACGCGCTCGGATGTGACGATTACGTTGTGAAGCCGTTTCCGCTTCCCGTGCTTTACGAAAAGGTCAGCGCCCTTATAAAGCGTTCCAAGGGATTGGTGCGTTCCAAGGTCCACCGTGCGGGAAGTATTTCCCTTAACCCGAACAATGGCATGGTGGTCTGCGATGACGAGGAAATCAAGCTCACCGCCAGAGAATACGCAATTCTCAAAGTGCTCATGGAAAACAGGGGATGCGTTATCAGCCGCGATCAGCTTCTCGATATGGTCTGGGGCTACAACAACGACACTGACGAGCGAGTGCTCGATACACACATGCGCAATCTCCGCAAAGCCCTCGGCGATGCGGGCAAGCAAATCAAGACAATAATCCGCAGGGGATATAAAATTGAGGATCATTAAATGGAACAAAAGCTGAAAAAACAGCGGCGCAGATTGATAATGCGTGTCACGCTGATACTGGTCGTTGTATGGCTGGCGGTATCGGTTACCTATTGCGCCATTCGTTTTCACAATGAAAAGACCGATATGCAGAACAGCACCCTTTCAGATATCTCCTACGCAAAGCAGATGCTTACGATTGGTGATATGGGGGCTGACAGCTCGGTCTATATCTGCAACCAGAATCTTCTGAATTTCAAAGATCTGGCGGAAAAAAACAACAATACACAGCTTATCATTATCGATCCGGACAGCCAGGAGATTATTTCGGATACTTCATGCAAGGTTAATTTGCAGTTCAGCATTAAAAACGATACGGGCGTATATCCGGACTGTTTCGCCTGCGTGGATTACCGCGAAATACGGAACAGACTCAGCGACGCGCAGTTTCAGAGGATAACCGATCTGCTGAATGCCGATCCCGGCGACGGCGGTTCATATGAATTGGTTTGCACTGAATTTTACTGTTTCCGGGACAATTTCAAACCGCTCGTATTGTCGGTTATGCTTGTCAGCAGTCCCGACAGCCGCTTTGATCAGAGCACAGTCATTGAAGACTTCCCGCTCTCCGGCAATGCGGGGGAAAATCAGATGTACCGCAACGCTGAGAACCGCATCAATATTATCCCAAAGGATTTTTTCCTGAGTCAGGGCTACAGTAATGATTATATCGGCACGATTGACGGGGAAGAACTCAAAAAGAATGTTGCGGTGATTTCATCCGGGACCGCGGAATATATCTTTTTCACATCCGAGTACCTCTTTCTGGACGCCTATGTCTACGACAACGAAACAAACATTTTTGTAAGTAAACCAAAGCTTTATATAATGCAATATGCCAAGAAAGCAAATCTGCTCGACAATTGCCTCAGTTCTATGGTGTGGGGCATTGCGGTAATATTCGGATTCTTTTTTGTGATAGGCGCGATTATCTGCATCATGATCTGGAATACCGTGAGGGCGCAGATTATTCAGGAGCAGAAGCGTGTAGATCTCACCAATGCCCTGGCTCACGATATCAAGACTCCGCTCTTTGTGATAAGCGGATACGCGTACAGTCTTAAGGAAAATATTGACGGCGATGACCGCGACAGTTACCTGGACAAGATAATTCTTCAGACCGAACAGATCAACGGCCTTGTCCATAAAATGCTCAATCTCAGCAAGCTCGACTCCTGCGGAATTACTCTCAACCGTTCGGAATTCGATCTTTACGGGCTTGTTGCCGAGATACTTGACGACTACAGGAGCCTTCCCGACGGCAGAAGGATTGTGTCTTCTTACAGCGGCGAAAGCGGTATTTCAGCCGACAGGGAGCTAATTAAAACCGCTTTGCAGAATCTTATCGAGAACGCCGTCAAATATTCACCCGCCGGAAGCGAGATACTGATTGAGGTGACCGACGGGAATATAAGCATTTCCAACCCAAGCGAGCCACTTACCAAAGCAGAATTGAAGAAGATATGGCAGCCTTACTTCCGTATGGACAGGAGCCGCCACAGAAAGGGCAACGGACTGGGTCTGTCAATAGTAAAGTCCATTCTCGATTTGCACGGAGTAAAATATAACATGAGCATGAAAGAAGATCGCATTGTGTTTTATGCGGAATTTAGGTAAGAGCCTGCTTCGGGCGTCTGAACAGGCTCTAAAAAACGGGCTCTTGTATAGGAGCCTGTTTTTTGTTAAAAAAAAATCCAATTAACTTCCGTTTCTTCAGATTAACTTCAGATAAGCGTGTTATTCTTATTTCATAAGGCGAATACAGAAATTAATAATAACAGAGAGGTCGATTACAAATGGAAAACATCAAAGAAAACACAACTGAAATTTCGGAAGAAGCAATGGAACAGAATCTTTCTGAGCCCGCAAAAGAAGCATCTGAAGTCCCCATAAAGAAAAAACGGAAGCTGTTCAAAAGAATAATCTGCTCACTGGGAATAGTTCTGCTGTTATTAATCATTGCAGCGGCAGTATCGCTGTACAGCCCGGTAAAAACAATAATGACCATAGAGCAGGTTGACGAGGGATTTTATAAAATTGACTATAATCATGACTACAGGCTGGATAAGGCACTTGCCGCCAATATTTCAACAGAGGATGATTTTCTCAGATTTATCTCGGATACATTTTTCCTGGGTATTCCGATTGAAGCAAACCAGGATTATGTCGCGTGCAGCACATTTCTCACTCAGGACGAGGACGGCAAGTATTTTGCGGGCAGAAATTTCGACTATTCCGAAACTGACCTGCTCACGGTTTATACCCATCCGAAAGACGGGTATGCTTCGATAGGCATGGCTCCGCTTGGCTCGCTTAATATTGGAATACCGGACGGATTTGATGCGATGAGCAATATTGGCAGGATACTGATGCTTGCTTCGCCCTATATGTGTGTTGACGGCATTAATGAGAAGGGGCTGATGGTTGCGGTCCTCGATCTGGATCCTCCCAGAGTAATGCAGGATAGCGGCAAGCCCAAGATAGACACCATGGTCGCGGTGCGAATGCTGCTTGACCGCGCGGCGACTGCTGATGAGGCTGTGGAAATGCTCAGACAGTACGATTTCAATTCAATGTCCAGAATGGCGCAGCATCTTTACATTGCGGATGCGCAGGGAAATTCAGTAGTTGTCGAATGGCAGATGAACAACACGTTCGGCAATAACAAGGGCTTTGAAATGCATGTGACGGAAAGCCCGGTCTGCACTAACTTCTGGCTTTGCAACGGAGAAACGAAAGGCAAGTGCAACAGATTTGACACCCTTACCAAGCGCCTTGCCGACAAGCCGGTCAATACCGCCGCAGACGCAATGGAAAATCTCAGCGCCGTAAGCGTGAGCTGGACAGAGTGGTCCTGCGTTTATAATATCTCGGACTTTTCCGTGGATGTGGTTTTGGACAACAAACACGATAAGGTATTACATGTTGATCAACCCTTGTTTGAGTGATCATTTTCGGCGCGTTTTGTCTTTGGAACCGGCAAAATGCGCCGGATTTGTGTGCGTAAAAGCAGCGGATGACAGAAGCGCGGCAGTTTACCCGCGTAAACGGCAGGTTATCCTTTGGAGTATTGCAATTTAAAAATATTATGCTAAAATAAAACCATCGAAACCGGTTCGGAAAATTTTTAATAAGGCAAACAAAAATCACTTATAAAAATTTCAGGAGGTATTCATCATGGTCAAAGCATTCTTAGGTATTGCAATTCTCTCGGAAATAGCTCTTCTCGTTTACTGTCTGGTCAGAAAGAGCCGCTCACGTTTGGAAGCACGCATCTGGTGTCTGGCTCAGGCAACCGCAATTGCCCTCTATTATCTTCTCTCCCCCCACTCAATGATGTTCCAGTGGTTCATGCTCTTTGTTCTGATGGCAATCTTCATCGTCTTCGGCGCATTCGGTCTTGTCAAGTACCTGCGCAAGAAAGACGACGCGCCCTTCAAGAAGGGCAAGGTCATAGGCAGAACGATCCTCAAATCCTTCCTCTGGATCTTCGCCATTGTGCCGCTGCTCATCTTCCCGCCTTATAAAGATCTTGTCACCACCGGCAGCTACACCGACATCGGCCGCAAGGTCTACACATGGACCGACGAGAGCCGCGTGGAAACCCTCGACAATTCCGGCAGCAAGCGCAATGTCACCGTTACCTTCTACTATCCCGAAGAAGCCACAGGAAAATGTCCGCTTGTGCTCTTCTCGCACGGCGCGTTTGGCTTTGAAAAGTCCAATTATTCCTCCTACGCGGAGCTTGTTTCCAACGGTTATATCGTCGCCAGCATCAGCCACACCTATCATGCCTTCTTTACCGAGGAAGCCGACGGCACCACCAAGATTGTCAACACCGATTTCATCAAGGAAGCGGTTGACGCTACGAACGGTGAGTACGCCATTGAGGACGAATACAAACTCACAAGAAAATGGATGGATGTCCGTATGGGCGACGCGAATTTCATTCTTGACACCATCATCAAGAACTGCAACGAAGGCAAGGACGAATTCTTCAGCAGGATTGACCTCGAACATATCGGCGCTTACGGACATTCCATGGGCGGCGCCACCGCTGTGGAGCTTGGCAGAACCCGCGAGGAAATCGACGCGGTCGTCGTGCTGGACGGCACCTTCCTCGGCATGTACACCGGCGTGGA
>ONWI01000104.1 GCA_900321515.1 uncultured Eubacteriales bacterium
CGCGCCCGACCCCAGCGCGACCAATGTGTCCATATTCGGAGCGCCGTGAAGCAGTCCCCTGAAGCCGTTTACAAAGAACTTCTGATTGATCACCATGACGGCGGCGGCAAGAAGCATCTCGGCCAGTCCCATCGCGGCGTGATTTCCTTCAAAGAAGGAGGGCAGCGGAAAGCCCCACATCATATGCCCCATGGAAATATACATCAGCACAAGCAGGAAACCCAGCGAAGCGATCAGTCTCCGCCTGAGAACCGGCGTTTCCCTGTCCGCCAGCGGGTCGTTCTCCGGCTGTCCGCCTCCCGCCGGACTGACCGGCTTCCCGCCTTCTCTGAGCGACGCGCCGTATCCGGCGTTGCGGACGGCCGCAATAATTGATTCCGGCGACGCGCTGCCCTCTACGCCCATGGAATTTGTCAGCAGGCTGACCGAGCATGACGTCACGCCATCCACCTGAGACACGGCTTTTTCCACACGCGCGCTGCACGCCGCGCAGCTCATACCTGTTACATTGAATTGTCTGATAGCAGATCCCTCCCGTAAGTGATTGTTAGTACACAAAATTATTCCTTCTCCTTGTAATACAGCATGCAGTGACAATATCCCTCAAAATTGGGATCCGCAATCTGGTCGCGGAATTCCTTGCACATGCATTTGGTATCCTCAGTCATTTCCAGCCGGCAGGGGCAATAACCGCCCCTGGCGTTAAGACCTTTTTTGACTGTTTCCACAACGTCAGGATTTTCATTAAGCCGTATTTTTGCCATAATTAAAGACTCCTTTTTTTGTTTTATTTATTCCTCAAAACTGCTTCAGCCCTTCGCGTCAAACCAGTTCTTGCCGATGTGCGCATCAACAGTCAGCGGAACGGAAAGAGTCGCTGCCTTTTCCATTTCCTCCCTGAGAAGCGCGGCGGCTCTTTCCGCTTCGTCCGTGGGACATTCCAGAATAAGCTCGTCGTGTATCTGCAAAATAAGCCTCGATTTCATACCCTCGCTTGCAAGACGGTCGTGAATTGCTATCATGGCAATCTTGATGATATCCGCGGCAGTACCCTGAATGGGCATGTTCCGCGCGACGCGCTCTCCGAATGAGCGGGTCTGGAAATTGGACGCGGTCAGCTCGGGCAGATATCGCCTTCTGCCGTAGAGCGTCTCGGCATAGCCCACGGCTTTCGCCTGCTCCACGACCTTCTTCATATATTCGGCAATTGCCGAATACTTGCGCATGTAACTGCTGATGTAGGCGGAAGCCTCCGCATTGCTCACACCGATATCCTTGGCGAGAGAGAATGCGGAAATACCGTAGACAATGCCGAAATTGACCGCCTTGGCGTTGCTCCTCATGCGCGGAGTGACCTCGCCGAGCGGCACTCCGAACACCTGTGAGGCGGTGACGGCATGAATATCGGTGCCGTTTTTGAAAGCCTCGGTCATTGTCACGTCGCCCGCGATATGTGCGAGGACACGCAGTTCAATCTGACTGTAATCCGCGTCAACCAGCGTCATGCCCTCTCCCGCGCGGAAGAATTTGCGCAGTTCGCTGCCCAACTCCGTGCGCACCGGAATGTTCTGCAGGTTCGGTTCGACCGAGCTGATTCTGCCGGTCCGTGTTTCGGTCTGACGGAATTTGGTATGAATCCGTCCGTCGTCAGCAATTGCCTTCTTCAATCCCTGACAGTAGGTGGCGGTCAGCTTGGTCAGCGTGCGGTATTCCAGAATCAGGGCGACAATCTCATTGTCGGCGGCGAGGCGTTCCAGCACTTCCGCGTTGGTGGAATAACCTGTCTTGGTCTTTTTGCCGCCCGGCAGCTTCATTTTTTCAAACAGTACCGCACCGATCTGCTTGGGTGAATTGATGTTGAATTCCTCTCCTGCCAGTTCGTATATTTCAGAGGTTATTTCGTCGATGCGCACCGAAAGCCTCTTCTCGAATTCATCGAGGGCATGGGCGTCGGCGTCGAATCCCGCACTCTCCATGTCGGCAAGGACGTATGCCAGCGGAATCTCAATTTTATTCAGCAGATCAGTCTGTCCGTTCCTGTCGGTCTCGGCAAGAATCTTCGCGCACATTGTGGGTATTCTCTGGCAAAGCACTGGCATTTTCAGCTCC
>ONWI01000106.1 GCA_900321515.1 uncultured Eubacteriales bacterium
TAACTTTATATATATTTTCAGTTTTTAAAATGATATTTTGATGTTTTTTATAATTTTTACTTTATTCAAAAAAAATAATAAAAAACTATTGACAAAATTAAAAATACGAATATAATTATATAAGTCGCTTGCAGATGATGAGCGTTTATAAAAAGAATATTGCGGAATTGTGTAAGGGTAAAATCTGAACGGGCAAAACGAACAGGCTCTCAGATAATTTGCACTTTCTCCCCCCTGTTTCACGAAATATATTTATTTTTCTATCGGATGGTAATCCATTTTAAAAGGAGTCAGTTCACGCATGAATAGCAAAATCCCAATTAAAAGAATACTGTGCGCGGCTGTGGCGGCTGTCATGTTCTCATCACTTGCAGCCTGTACTGCTCCGCTCAGCAAAACAAAAGACCTCACCGCTTCATCCTTGGAATTTGTCGTGGCAAACGCTCCTGCCGTTTCAACACGCAAGGTCGTCATCAAGGCAAGCCCCGCGAATATCCGCTCCGGTCCCGGCAGAAATTATTCTGTCATAGGCAGGACCCAAAAGGGCAAGTCCTTCGATTATCTCGGCACTAAGAAGGATAATAGAAAAAATGTATGGTACAAAATTCAGTATACCAAAACCAAAACGGGCTGGGTTATTTCTTCTCTCGGAAAGCTCACCGCCGTGACGACAACTAAAGCCACGACTGCCGCATCCAAAACCACATCATCCACTACTTCCGTTACAGAAGGTACTGTTTCCACTACTACAACGAGCTGGATGTGTGTCTCATCAATTCACAAGCCGAAAACCACCGCATCAACAACTCCGACAGGTACAACCACCACTACAACTGCCGCAGCCAGAAAAAAGAACCTGATTATCTCCGGCAACCCCGTGAATGTACGCTCAGGCGCCGGCAAGAATTACTCAAAAATCGGCAGCACATCAAGGGGAAAGAAATATGAGCTTCTCGGTACCGAAAAGGACTCCTCCGGAACAAAGTGGTACAAGATACAGTACACTGCCTCCAAAGCGGGCTGGGTTCTGGGCAGTCTCGCATACATTGAAGGCGAAAAGCCCAATAATAAAGACAACGGCAAGGTAGCTTATCTCACATTTGACGACGGTCCTTCAGTCAATACCATTAAGATACTCGACATTCTTGATAAGTACAACGTGAAAGCCACATTCTTTGTCATCTATCACGGCAACATGAAGAGCAAGTACCAGGAAATAGTCAAACGCGGACACACCCTGGCGCTTCACAGCTATACACACGACTACAGCAAAATATACAAGAGCGAAAAGGGCTATTATTCCGACCTGAACAAGATTCATGACTATGTAGAGAAGACAACCGGCGTTGACAGCAAAATAATCCGATTCCCCGGCGGTTCGAGCAACACCGTCAGCAACAAGTATAACAAAGGCATTATGAAAACACTCAAGAAAAGCGTAACCAAAAATGGCTATTACTACCATGACTGGAACGTAAGCAGCGGCGACGCAGCCGGACGCAATATCAAGGCTTCAAAGCTTTTGAAAAATGTCAAATCCGGAATCGGCAAGAAGAAGGTCATCAATGTTCTCATGCACGACACAGGCAAGAGCAAAATGACCACCGTCGAAGCTCTTCCCTCCATCATTGAATACATCAGAAGTCAGGGTTATTCTTTTGAAGCTATCACCGAAGATTCCACACTTATCCAGCACGGATAATTATTCAATAGTGCAATATATACGCCCCGCGCATTTCCGTTTAATTCGGAATGCGCGGGGCGTATTGGTTTATGTACAGCTACTCCTCAACTTCTCCGTTGTCATCGCCAATCTTCTCGGCCGATTTATTATTAAAATTCTTAACCGATTGTAAATATGAAAAAAGACGCTTCTAAAAACTGAGTCTATTGATTTGTGTTTTGTGTTTCAGGACATAATATTGATTATCTCATTCCCTTGACTTTGATGATAGTTTGGCATATAATAAGTATGTACAAATATTTATTCATTTGAGATAAATTTTTTAGTCAATACACAGGAGGCTGATCTTATGGCAAATAACGAAACCAGACCGTATCTTCCATGGGAACTTGCGGAAAAATTCATGACCGACGTGTTTGTTGCTTACGGCGTGCCGGAGAAGGATGCAAAAATCTGCACTGACGTCCTTCTTGAATCCGACCGCAGAGGCATAGAGAGCCACGGCTGCAACCGCTTCAAACCCATCTATCTCGACCGCATCAAGGCAGGCACTCTTCTTCCCGTGACCAAAACCGAAGTCGTCAAGGAAACCCCCACCACTGTTGTCATGAACGCGAACAACGGAATGGGCATGGTGGCAAGCTACCGCATGATGAATATGCTTATCGAAAAAGCCGGAACTTACGGAATGGCGGGCGGCACGATCTTCAATTCCACCCACTACGGCATCGCCGGCTATTGGACGAGCATGGCTGAAAAAGCCGGAATGATAGGCATTACCGGCACCAACGCGCGTCCCTCTGTCGCTCCTACATTCGGCGTGGAGCCTATGATGGGCACAAATCCAATGACTTTTTCACTGCCCACCGACGAGGAATTCCCTTTTAATTTCGACTGCGCCACTTCCATTGTTCAGAACGGCAAAATCGAGTATTACATGCGCTCCGGCAAACCCACTCCCGCGGGACTTGTTATCACCGAGGACGGCGGCACAATGACCGATTCGGCTCAGATCCTCAAAGACATGCGCGCCGGCAGGTGTTCTCTGCTGCCGCTCGGAGGCATGGGCGAGGAAACCGGCGGTTACAAGGGCTACGGCTTTACCGCGATTGTGGAGATTCTGTCCGCTGCTCTCTCCGGCGGTCCTTTCATGAGGGAACTCACAGGAAAGAATCCCGACGGCAGCAACAAGATGTTCCGTCTGGGACACTTCTTCTTTGTCATCAACCCGGAATTTTTCATGGGTCTTGATACCTTCAGACATACTGCGGGAGAAATCTGCCGCGAACTTAGAACCGCCGAAAAGGCGCCTGGAGCAGAACGTATCTACACCGCAGGCGAAAAGGAATATCTGGCATGGCAGGATCGCCGCGACAAGGGCGTTCCGGTTGGCGAAGCAATCCAGAAGGAATTCATTGCCCTGCGCGACGAATGCGGCCTGAATTACAAATTCCCTTTTGAGAAATGATTATATGAAAATTATCCACTGCGCCGATATTCACCTGGATTCGGCGATGACTTCCTCCATTGACCCTCAGACTGCGCGCATAAGACGCGGCGAGATACTTCGTAATTTTGAAAGAATTGTCGATTACGCCGCCTCTGTGGGAGCCGAGGCAATACTTATCGCGGGAGATCTGTTCGACTCGCAGAACATAAGCGAACTGACACGGAATACCCTGCTGCACTGCATTGCTTCCAATCCGGGCATTGCATTCTTCTATCTCAGAGGCAACCACGACGAGCATTTTTGTCTGAACCAGCTCAATTGTTCGGGAAAAATCCCATTTAACCTGATATTCTTCGGCAAAGAATGGGGTTGCTACGAATGCGGCAGTGTATCCATCTACGGCGCTGAACTCTCGGATGAAAGCAGGGATTTTTACGACGTTCTCAATCCCGACCCGGATAGGATTAATATTGTCATGCTTCACGGTCAGTTAAGCGAACATCCGGACAGCGTGGACTACGGAATTGATATCAACAGACTCCGCGGCAAAAATATAGATTATCTCGCTCTGGGTCACATCCATTCCCACAGCGAGGGAAGTCTGGACGACAGGGGAATCTACTCTTACCCCGGCTGTCCTGAGGGACGCGGGTTTGATGAATGCGAAGGTGAACACGGGCTGATGCTGCTCGAAATAGATGTAGATAATCACAGCGTCGCCCACACTTTCATTCCCTTTGAGAATCGCAGACTCTATTCCGTAACCGCCGACGTGACAGGCTGCATGACAACAAAAGAAATGATTTCGGCGGCGGCTGAAGCCCTCGTCGAATCGGGATGCGATTCATCTTCATTGGTAAAGCTGGTGCTGACCGGCGAACTTGACCCGGAATGCGAAAAGGATATTTCATATTTATCCGCCGCATTTTGCGATAAATATTTCTACTTCCGGGCAATCGACCAAACCCGTATCAAAATAAACATCGAAGACTATCTGTTCGACGAATCGTTAAAGGGCGAATTTGTCCGGACTGTATCAAGCGACGATTCCCTTTCCGAAGACGACAAGGCGGTAATCGTGCGATACGGTCTGCGGGCGCTTGCCGGAGAGGAGGCCGACTTATTTTGCGGCTGATTTCGTGCCACATCGAAAACTTCGGGAAGCTGCATGATTTTGACATGACCTTTTCGGACGGTCTGAACGTCATCCGCAGGGAAAACGGATGGGGCAAAAGCACGCTTGCTTCCTTCATCAAGGCAATGCTCTACGGACTTGACGGCACCAAGAAGCGAGACATCGACGAAAACGAGCGCCGGAGATTCTGTCCGTGGCAGGGCGGAATCTTCGGCGGGCGATTGGACTTTGAAGCCGCGGGCAGGAATTACTGCGTCACCCGCACGTTCGGCGACAGTCCTGCAAAGGACACATTCGAGCTTCGCGACCGCGATACAAATATGATATCGCAGGATTACTCCGAGCGTCTCGGCGAGGAGCTTTTCAAACTCAACAGCACATCATTTTACCGCAGCATATTCATCGGACAGAGCGACTGCCAGACCGCTTCCACCGATGACATTTACGCCAAGATCAGCGACCTCGCGGACAATACCGGCGACATGAACAGCTTCGAGTCAGCCGACGAAAGGCTCAAAAAGCAGATTAATTCACTTTCTCCGAAACTTCGCACAGGTTCGCTCTTCAAATTGTCAGAGGAAATGGCGGCCCTTCGGCGCACTGTCAGCGAGGGCATGGACCTGAACGGCAGAATCGCTGAATGTTCGGAAAAAATCGCGGAGGCGGAAAGCCGCAAGCGCTCGGTCATGGAAAAAAGATCATCTCTGGAGTCAAAACAAAAACTTGCGATACGTCAGCAGCAGTTGCTTTCTCTGAGAGGTGAATGGGAACGGCTCAAAAAAACGCGGGACAACATTAAATCTGAGCTTGACACAGCAATGGCTAAATTTCCATCCGGAATTCCCGACGAATCTTCCGTCAGGGAAAACCTTCATTTCGCTTTAGAGATGAGAAGCGCCGAGAGTCTGATGCATTCCTACAGGCTGTCATCTCACGAGAAGCTCAGGCTTGATGAACTGGCCACTGTCTTTGAGAATCACGTTCCGTCACCCGATGAAATCGACGGATATCTGGCAACCGCCGCGGAGCTTCGACGTATCAGGGAAAAATACGACAGACTTCGGCTGACCGATGAGGAGAACGACGTCCTATGGCAGCTTAACGCCGCATTTGCGGATGACTCGGTAAGCCCGTCGGAGCTTATCGCAAAATGGAACGAGCGTTCCGCAATAAAAAACGCACTCGGTTCCAAGAAAGCCGCATGTGCGTCACTCACAAAGTCTGTAAAGAAGTCTCGCGGCGCGGCAAAGAGACGGGCTTTCATTCTGATATCAGCCGGATTGAGCCTGATAGCGATAGGCGTAGCGTTTTTCATTATATATTCGGCGGTATGGTTTTTATACGCGGCAATCGCGGGTGTTTTGCTGCTATCTTTGGGCGTTTTCTTTGCCGCGCTGATAATGGGAAATTTTGTAAAAAAGATTCCCGATGAACTCATTCAGCTTCGGGATGAGATAAAATGCGATGAGAATTTCATTGACGACGTTGAATGTCTGACTGCAAATTATCTCGCCATTCACGGAAGGGATTTTGTCGAACCGGACGTTCCGTTTGTTTTGCAGGAACTTTTGGAAGATCGGCGCTGTCTCGAACTACTCCGCAGAAAACAAGACACGGCGGAAAAATATCTGCTGGAAAACGACCGTCCCGACAGCAGAGCGGAAGTTAACAACTTTCTGCAAAAATACGCGGTTCAGCCGGACGAAGGCAGATTGTCTGATCTGCTTCACGAACTTAAAGAAAACGCAGCAGAATACTCTTTGCTTTATGACAAAAGCTGTAAATTCAGCGAAGCAAAAAAAAAGTATTCGGAAAGAAACGACATTATCGTAAGTTTTCTCGATTCATACGGGTATTCCGCAGGGGACAATGCACATGCGGCTCTCGAACAACTGCGTGACGACGCGGCAGAAGTCGCCGGTCTGTCTGAGAAGTATTCCAAAGTTGTCTCTGAGCTGAATGCATTCGAGCAAAGCAACGATATTTCCGTACTTGAAGCCGCCGACAATGAAACCGTACCTTCACTTGAAGCAATCAGCCAGGAAATATGGAACTGCGGCGTTGCTCTTGAGCAAATCGCCGAATCGGTCAACGCGCTCAGACAAACAAGGGATGAGCTTAATAAGCAACTGGTTCAATGGGAAAATGACAGCTGCGCGCTTCAGGAGAAAACAGAAAAACTCAACGCCGACAGACTAAGATACGAAAGACTTCTTAAGGCAAGGGAGTTTCTACGCACCGCGAAGGAACGCATGGTTGCCAAATATGTCGCTCCGGTCTACAGCTCTTTCATACGCTATCACAACCTGATGGCAGGTGATTCGGCAGACAATTACCACATTGACGCCGACATCAACGTAACTGTTGACGAGCTTGGACAACAGAGGGAAATTAAGACTCTGAGCACCGGTTTCCGCGATCTGGTGGGAATCTGCCTGCGTCTCGGACTTGCCGACGCCATGTATCCCTCTGAAAAGCCTGCACTGATAATGGACGACCCGTTCACCAACCTCGATGACAAGAAGCTCTCATCCTCCGGCAAGTTGCTGCGCGAAGTCTCGAAAAGCTATCAGGTTATTTATTTCACTTGCAGCGCGTCAAGAGAAAACTGAATGCGGATATCAGAAAAAAATCGCATCTCGTGTAAAAAAAATAAAAAAACTATTGCAATTCCGATTAGTCCATGATAAAATAATTGAGTATGCAAACAATGTCATTCGGATACGCTTTATGATTATCTGCTATGGAGGTGTAGACTAAATGCTGACGGCTTGGGAATGGATAATAAGTATACTGCTTATGGTGGTTGCGATCGTCATGATCATCATCGTGCTCTTT
Organism: uncultured Eubacteriales bacterium; assembly: GCA_900321515.1. Classification (GTDB taxonomy): domain Bacteria; phylum Bacillota; class Clostridia; order Oscillospirales; family Acutalibacteraceae; genus RUG762. The sequence goes on from ONWI01000106.1 coordinate 7,108, forward strand.
CAGCAGAGCGATGACGACGGACTTTCAGGTGCCATCGGAGGCTCTTCCTCCGCTTATGATTCTTACCTGGGCAAAAACGAGAGCAGAACTACCTCTGCCAAGCTCGCAAAATTCACCAAGATGCTGGCTGCCGTTTTCTTCGTTTTTGTTATGGTACTTGACATTATTATTCTTGTCAACAGATAATGAATGTCCTGGACAATTCTATGTCAAAGCATATGCGAAGCAGTTTGCGCTGTTTCGCATATTTTATTTTTAAAATAAAATGACGCAGTCAGTCGATTGAATCCGGCTGATTGCATCACTGGAAAGGAGTATTTAAAACATGCAGCTGACAGAACAGCAAAAATTCATACGCGACGAGCTGAGTCGAAAAAACAAGCCCGTGAGAACCGACAAAATCATTAAGGAACTTGGAGTCACCGATATTCCCGATTTTATCAGTGACCTCAACGTGCTGGAAAAAGAAGGAGAAATAATAATCTCAAAAAAGAACAACATTCAGAGCGTCAGAGGTTCCGGACTTGTCAAGGCGAAGATTGTCTCAATGTCCCGGGGATTCTGCTTTGCCAGACCTGACGGCGGAGGGGACGACGTATTTATTCCCGTGGGAGACAACATGGGCGCGCTCCCAGGAGACAGCGTAGTGATTTCGGCGCATGATGATGAAAAGGGAATCTGCGGCAAAGTTCGCAGCGTCTATATGTACGGCGACAGAATCGCCGTCGGCACCGTGAAAAAATACCGTGGCAAACCCGAACTCCACGCCGACGCATTCTATCAAACGCCGATAGAGATAACTAAAAACAAGATCGACGCGCGCGACGGCGAGAAGATTATGGCAAAGGTAAAGTATTCTCCCGACGGAAGAAAGCTCATTTGCACTCCGGTAAAGATATACGGGGAAGCTGAATGCGCAAAAAACTGCGCCGACGCGATAATCGACGCCACGGGGATTCCTCATGAATTCGGTGAGGATGTCCTTGCCGAAGCAAAACGCATCAACGACGCGGGAGTTACTCCCGCAGACATTGCCGGTCGCCTTGACCTGCGCAATGAGAATATCTTTACCATCGACGGCGCCGACGCAAAGGACCTCGACGACGCGATATTCGTCAGGAAAATCAAGGAGGGATATGAGCTGTCTGTGCATATCGCGGACGTATCCCACTATGTTACGGACGGAAGCCCTCTCGATGAGGAAGCACTCAGGCGCGGTACTTCGGTGTATTTTGCCGACCGCGTTATTCCGATGTACCCTGTGGAGATATCCAACGAAATCTGCTCGCTTAACGCCGGAACGGACAAGCTGACATTCAGCACCTTCATGAAATTTGACAGCGATGGCAAAATGCTGGATTACCGCTTTGAAAAATCGGTTATCAATTCAAAGGTACGAGGCGTATATTCAGAGGTCAACGCAATTCTTGAAGGCACGGCTCCAGCTGAATTAACGGAAAAATACCGTCCCGTCATTCAAGCTCTGGATGACGCTCTCGAACTGTACGGAATACTCGAAAAAGCCGCCAGCCGCAGAGGAAACGTCCATTTCAGCTCAGAGGAATCGCAGTTCGTGCTTGACGAAAACGGCGTTTGCGCCGGCATAACAGCCCGTGAAAGCGGCACCGCGGAAAAGATGATCGAGCAATTTATGATAGCAGCCAACACCGCTGCCGCTATGCTCGCAAAAAAATCCAAAATTCCCTTCCTTTACCGCGTGCACGAATCACCTGACCCCGAATCTTTGCAGCGCGCATCCATGCTGCTGCGTGTATTGGGAGTCGATACACGGAGAATAAACGGCAGTCCGAAGCCTGCCGACATCGACAGGGTTCTTTCCGACGTGAAGGACACACCATGCGAGGAAATAGTTTCAAACGTTCTTCTGAGAGCAATGGCAAAGGCGCGTTACGACACGGAACCGCTTGGACATTACGGACTGGCGCTGAGGGATTACTGCCATTTTACCTCTCCCATCAGACGCTATCCCGATACGTTTATCCACCGTATGCTTTCCGAACTCATAGCCGGAGAATCACAGTATTCCATCACCAAAAAATATTACGGAAAGGCGCTCGACGCGGCAGATCTCTCGTCTGAATACGAAATCCGTGCGGTCAACGCGGAACGCCGCACAGAGGACTGCTACATGGCGGAATATATGGCTAAATTCATCGGCGATGAATTTGACGGCACAATATGCAGCGTGGTTGACAGCGGATTCTTTGTCCGGCTGCAAAACAGCGCTGAGGGAATGGTTCATCTGGAAGATCTCGACTTTGACCAATACGAGTATGACGGTATAGCTTCACTTCACGGCAGGATGAGCGGAAAGACCTATCGCGTGGGCGACAGCATAAGAATCAGAGTTGCCGCCGCACGCATTGCCACCGGCAAGGTCGCTTTTGTCCCCGCAGCACCTGAAACCGGCGGGAATGACTGATACGCTCCTTCACAGAGACTTTAGAGCCTGCTGACGTATCTCTCCACGCGCGTCTGGCTTGCATATTTTCCGCCATATTTTACCAAAATCCTCGTTAATACACAAAGTATTGCCTGCGGTTTTGGCTGCCTTGGCGAAAAATCTGACTACGCCATCCGCACACGTGGAGATACGTCATCAGGCTCTTAAAAAATATCGTCAATGACCGCCTTCAGAGTCTCGGCTGAGCTTCTGAGGGCAAGTGCCTCCTGACCGCTGAGTTCAATCGGAACAGTTGCTTCCAGTCCGTTTCTTCCGACTATGGAGGGCATACTCAGCGCAATATCGCTGATGCCGTAATTGTCGTGCTGAATGCCTGAAACCGGAAGAATTGATTTTTCATCTCGCACGATGGCTTCACAGATTCTCTTGACCGACATTGCTATGCCGTAATAGGTCGCGCCCTTGCGGTTGATTATCTCGTACGCACTGTTCTTGACGCTGTCGGCGATCTCATTCATCGAGGACTGATGATTGAAATGCCCTCTCATCTCGCAGAAGCTGTTCAGCGGAATGCCCGAAACATTAGCGCTGCTCCAGGCGGCGATCTCGCTATCGCCGTGTTCGCCTATGATAAAGGCGTGTACCGAACGGCTGTCAACGCCCAGATGCTGTCCTAACAGGTATTTAAGCCGTGCGGTGTCAAGCACTGTGCCGGAACCGAAAACGCGATTCTCAGGGAATCCGCTCAGCTTTGCCGCGGTATACGTCAGTATGTCAACCGGATTTGCTACGATTAACAGTATTCCATCGGAATTGTGCTTTGCGATTTCGGGGATAATGCTCTTGAATATTCCGACGTTCTTTTTGACCAGGTCGAGACGCGTCTCACCGGGCTTCTGTCCGGCTCCGGCAGTCACGACTATTATTGACGCGTCTGAAATATCGCTGTAATCTCCCGCGTAGATATTCATAGGCTTCGCAAAAGGCAGTCCGTGGCTGATGTCAAGCGCTTCACCCTCGGCTTTTTCGTGACTTACGTCGATCAGAACCATCTCGGAAAACAACCCGCTCTCCATAAGCGCAAATGCCGACGCGGATCCAACAAATCCGCATCCCACTATGGCGACTTTTCTGCTGTTGACTTTTGTCATAATCGATTACCCCTTTTCTCACGGCATATTTTCAAGGATTATTCTTTACCGAATCACCGTGATTATTTAAGAGCCTGTTCAGAAATTCCACATATGCGGACTCCGCCGCCAGATTGAGCATGAATATTTATGAAGCCAAAACAGCCGGCAAGCCGTGCGTGGAGTGATTCATCAACAAGCTTTAAGTTAATTATAACCTATAAGTCAGCCTATTTCAAGAAAAATTTAGTAAAAAAGCAAAATATGCCTTCGCTTCAGTATCTTTACCCAGCACAGAAAATGTAAAATTTCTGTGCTGGGTTTACAATGAGTAAAAACTGTGTTATCATTTGTTTATCAGAACACAACCCGGAAGAACTGAAATATTGATTGTTTGCAACCGATAAGTATTCTATCGGTTGACTGATCTGAGGTATGATAATGTCTAATAATTTCAACACACAGGAAAAAAGCAGAATAAGACCCAACGGAAGATTTCGCAGTCAGAATGACGCCACTAATATGAGTCAGGAGAACTGCTCTGCTAACGAATCGCTGCTGAATGGCAGCGTCGAAAGCAGCTGGGATGAAATGCTTAACGAATTCAACAGCATAGAACAGGACAGCACCGCATTTTCAGGGAATAATATACCTGTACCTACCGACTCCCAATTATCGAACAGCAGCAAAGACAATTTCAGCGACGGATTTGAGGATGAACTCAACGACGACTTCGACAATGATCTCAGCAATGATTTCGACAGTCAATCAGGCGACGGTTTCGATAATAGCTTCGCCGACGACCTAGGCAGCGGATTCGATGATGATTTTGCAGACGACAGCTCAGATGAGAAAATAAGTGAAAACGAAAATGCCGTGTCTGCTTCAAGGACAAATCCGGCCAAACATAATAATACGAACAACAGCAGCAATAAGGGACTGGCGGGAAGAATAGTAATTGTTCTTGTTGCGCTGGCATTCGGTATAGGCGTGCTGTTTGCGGTAAAACTGAGCAACGGTTCTTCTGACAGTACCGCTCCGGACAATGCTGACAATTTCGGCTCTGTTTCTCATTCGGACAAAGCCGACAACACTGTCAGTTCTGCCCCTGCCGTCGAATCTGAGGATGTTTCATCGGAAGATGTTTCGTCCGAGCAGGAATACACCGAACTAAGATATGGCGATAACAGCGACGACGTTTTGAAAATGCAGAAAAGGCTCTGCGAATTGGGATACATAGCGGAAACGAGCTGCACAGGATTTTTTGGAAAATATACGCGCAGCAAAATCAAAGAATTCCAGAAAGCCTCCGGCATGGAGCAAACCGGGATTGCCGACAGTGCCACGCTTGCCAGGCTTTATTCCGATAATGCGCCAAAAGCAGGATAATCAGATAGTTACAAGGCTGTGACCGAACGTTCATCAGATCGGTCACAGCCTTTTTCGCACATTATTATTTAATCCGCGTATTATGTAAATTGAAATAACAATAACGGAGTTGATGCATAATGTGCGCGATAGCGGGAGAAGTCAGACCAAATGGCGGAGTTACGGGAGAAAAAGCGCATTACGTTCAGCAGGTTCTCAAAAGACGCGGCCCGGACCAGAACGGTATCTATATGAGCGACAGCGCCGTGCTGATACATACCCGGCTTTGCGTTGTTGACGTCGAAAACGGAAGACAGCCCATGAGCTGCATGTACGGCGGAGGAAGATATGTCATTGTGTACAACGGAGAACTATACAACACCGCTGAAATACGCGACGAGCTGATTGCAAAGGGTTGTGAATTCAGAGGACATTCCGACACAGAGGTTGTACTGAATGCATTCGCGGTATTCGGCTCGGAGTGCGTTTATAAATTCAACGGAATATTCGCCTTTGCCATATGGGATGAGAAAAGGCGCAGCCTATTCTTTGCTCGCGACAGAATAGGCGTAAAACCTTTTTTCTATACCGTTTCCGATGGTCGTTTCATATTCGCGTCCGAGATAAAGGGCATTATTGCCGCTACGGACAGACAGCCTGAGATCGACGCGCAGGGGGTAATGGAAATAATGCTGATCGGTCCCGGAAGAACGCCGGGTTACGGTGTATTCAAGGGGATAGACGAACTTAAGCCCGCACACTGCGGTTTCTTTGACGAAAACGGACTGCGGATGCACGAATACTGGAAACTGGAAGACAGAGAGCACAACGAAACATTTGATCAGACAGTCGAGCGTGTCAGATTTCTCGTGACCGATTCGATTAAGCGCCAGCTAATTTCCGACGTACCGATAGGCACATTTCTCTCCGGCGGACTTGATTCAAGCCTGATATCATCGGTTGCCTCAAGGATTTTGAAAGAGAAAGGAAATACATTAAAGACCTTTACGGTAAACTACAAAAACAACGACAGATATTTTAAGGCCACAAAATTCCAACCAAACAGTGACAACGATTTTGTCGGTCAAATGGTCAATTATCTCGGCTGCGAAAGTCATGTTATTGAAATAGATACGCCCGAATTGGTGCAGGCTCTCTTTGACGCGGTGGATGCGCGCGACCTGCCCGGAATGGCAGATGTTGACTCCTCGCTGCTGCTCTTTTGCCGCGAAATTAAGAAGCATGTCACCGTCGCGTTATCAGGAGAATGCGCGGATGAGATATTCGGAGGGTACCCGTGGTACCGTGACCCGACCGTACGGGCTGTGAACGGTTTCCCTTGGGCACAGTCCACAGCCTACCGTGCGGAATTCATTCGCAGATATTTTACGTCAATAATTGACCCTAACGAATATGTTCAGGAAAAATACAATTCTACTGTGCGCCTGACATCGAAATTAAATAACCTCTCCCCCATCGAATCCCGCATGAAGGAAATGATTAATCTGAATCATCATTGGTTCATGCAGACACTGCTTGA
>ONWI01000122.1 GCA_900321515.1 uncultured Eubacteriales bacterium
CGCAGCGCCGAATTAGCGAGCGTATGCGAGCGTGGGAGTCCAGGGGGTCTGGACCTCCTGGCGGGTCAAGGGCAGAGCCCTTGCGGGGTAGTTTTTCCGCTTTTCAGGCGGAAAAACAGGGGCAGAGCCCATCGCTGCAACGCGCTGCGACGCAAATCAGGTTTAGGCGTCACCGATAAAATACCTTATCCAAATTTCCCTGACCACGATTTACGTCCATTTTTGTGAGTTTTAAACATGTGCAACTATAATTGAGTCCAAAATTGATTTTCGTGTGCCCCGAAAATACCGGCTTGAAATAAGTCTGTGAATGTGATAGAATTATATTGTAATCATATATTATTGGAGAGAGTTATATGATAAAGCTGATTGATTTGTTCCACATTGAGATGGCAGGAGAACCTGCCGCTGCGCAAGAACCGATGAAACCAGACGAAGCGCTGAAAGCTGCCTTCGGGATACTCACACGCCAAGACCAATCAGTTGCCTCGGAGATTGACGAATGCATTGCCGACACAAACGGATTCTACGCCTCAAGGCAGGATATTCTGGATCGAAGAAACATGAAATATTCACCCGAAGCGGAGCCGTGGCTGTGTGTGATTGCCACAGTTGAGGCAGCCGCCGGAAGAGGCTTCCTGCGTGAACTCAACGCCGATTGCACAGCCGGAGAATTTGCAATCGCTCTGAAAGCTGTCCTTAAAGCCGCTGAAATAGATTTCTCCCCCGACAGACTGACATTTGACACGCAAAAAAGCCTCGCCGCGTGGACGAGGCAATTCAACGAGTACGCCGGCCAGTCCGGCATCACCCTTTATTTTGTCGATCTGTACAGCGAAAACAAAGTAATGGGAGCCGCCGGAATATCGGATTATGCCGAAGCCGCTGAGATCGCGGGATTCGCAGGAGTCAGGATTAACTGCCGACCCGAATGAGTCAGCCGCTTCCGCGAGTACATTCGGCACAGTGTGTCACCTGCAAAAGACACATTGTGACCACACCGACGCATCCTCCCACAATCAGACCTATCACAAAACAAGCTGCTCCGTTCATGCCATTCCCTCCGATTCTTTTGTATGAATATTCTTTCCGGTTTTCCGGTCAATATACATCATATGAAAAACACCCGCATCAGGTGATATGCCGTCATTCAAACGTCTATCTCCGCGATGCGGGTTATTGATTAATCCTGATTATCCTTCATACCTTCAAATATCCTGTGAAGCTCCGGATATTCCTTTTTGAACGAAATGAGCTTCCCGGCGGAATTCATAAAACAGCTTGTTGTCTCACCCTCGGCGCAAAGCTCACCGGATGTTTCGTTGGTGATTCTGTAATTGAGAACCAGCTTAACGCCCGTATATTTCGCGACGCTTACTTCAACAGTGACTTCATCCTCAAATCTCACCATATGCCTGTACTGACATCTGACCTCATATATAGGCGAAACCAATCCGGCTGCTTCCAGATCACTGTAGCGTATACCCAGCTGACGCAGGAAGTCCATGCGGGCTTCCTCCATCCAGCGTATGTAATTGGAATGGTGAATTATTCCCATGCGGTCAGTTTCATAATACTGCGCTGTCCTGCGATAAGGTATTAATTTGCCTTTCATTTGTCCTCTTCACGTCTTTCGGGCTGCGACATCGTAACTCCAGGAGCAGTCTCAAACTTGAAAACTATTTCGTGGCGCTGCTCCAACGGCTCCCAAAGTCCCTGATTACGTCTTATCACGGGGTTGCCGTTGCTGTCGTAGAGTATTTCCCCGTCCGGAGAAGAGGAAGTTTTGCGGACGCGGCGGCGCATCAATACAGGCTCGCCGTATTCGTTGTAAAGCACTTCTTCGTTGGGCTGTACGACAGATTCGTACTTTGGAACGACGGTCATCTGGGGATCGGGCATCCTTTGCTGCTCAGGAGCAACAATCCTCGGCTGTACCGGAGCGGAAACCGGCTGCTGTACCGGAGCCGGTTGCTGCTGAACAGGCATTCTGGGCTGCGGCGTTCCGAAGTTCTGAGCCGCGGGCATCCCCGGCTGGGCAGGCATAGGCGGCACCGCCTGTCTTTGTGCCGCCGCGGCTCTCGCAGACTGCGCGCCTTCGCTGCGACCCTGCTGAAGGGCGGCAGCCACAGCCTTTTCGCGTTCGCGCTCCGCAGCTTCGCGTATATTCTGCATTTCCTCCATACGCTCGGCATCGGCAGCCCTTCTCTCCGACTCCTTGCGCCGGTTGGTAAGAATGTACTCGGCAAATCTTATACAAGCGGTATTGTATTTGCTCTTGGAGTATATGTTGTTAATGAACATTACGAAAAAAGCAGCAAGAGAGACTATCTGGCTGACAGAGACCACAAGCTCGTCAAACTGAAAATACTTCGCCGCGGAGACTCCCACCAAGGCGGCAATTCCGATCAAAAAGAAAATTATTGTCAATAGATAGGACGATCTTTTAAAGTCATTATTCATAAAAAATAAAGCTCCTCTCTGCCGTTACAAGTTAATGTACATGCTTTATTCTGTTATTATACAACACTTTTCACGAATTGTACAGACCCTTTATCAAATAATCATAATTATTTCTTTCCGATTTTTTTAGAAAGCACGGCAAGCTTTTGCATGTCGAGCGATTCTATCCGGGCATTCGGAGCGATATCCGCCGCAGCCAAAGCCTGTGCCGCATCCTCCTTGGACAAAAATCCGCCCGATGTAAGTGAATTGGCAAGCGTTTTGCGCCGCTGCGAGAATCCGGCCTTAACCATTGCAAAGAAAGTTTTTTCGTCCCCCACGTCGTATTTTGGCTCCTTAAGAATATCCATGCGTATAACTGCCGAAGTCACTTTAGGCGGAGGCATAAAACTGCCCGGACTCACCCGGAAGAGCATATGAGGCTCCGAATAATAATTGATGGCAACGGTAAGCGCGCCGCTTTCCCTGCTGCCGACAGGTGCGCATATACGGTCGGCGGCTTCCTTCTGCACCATCACTGTAACAGAGGTTATCGGCAGCCGGCTTTCCAGCAGAGCCATGATTATCGGTGACGTTATGTAATAGGGAAGATTTGCGCAGACAGCAACGCTTTCACAGTCGTAAAAATTCTCACTTATTATTTCCGCAAGGTCGAGCTTCAGCGCGTCGCCATGTATTACCTTTACGTTGGAATACTCTCCAAGCGTTTCATCAAGGACGGGAATAAGCCTGTCGTCAAGCTCTACGGCAACTACTCTTTTGGCCCGTCGGGCAAGTTCCGCTGTGAGCACTCCTATTCCAGGTCCGATTTCAAGCACGCCGGAGCGTTCATTCGCTCCTCCCATTTCAGCCATTCTCGGGCAGACCGAAGGGTTCACCAGAAAATTCTGCCCCAGTCCCTTTGAAAACGAAAAACCGTGGCGCTGCATTATGTCCTTTATGGTACCTATGTCTGACAATGATGACATTTTTTCCAAATACCTCCGTTGAAAAGAGACTCAGTTTATATTGAAATCGCTGTCCGGGAACCGGCAGAGATAATCGGCATAACAGCGCAATTCTTCGAGATTGATCTTGTTGTCGAGATAATCCTGCGGATATACGCTGAGCACCAGCTTCCTTATGCCGAGTCTCGCGGCATTGTCGGCAAACGTGCGCAGAATGTACCGCGCGACGGTCTGCTGCGGTTTGTCGGTGATACCGGCGCTGCCTGTGCCGAGTATCGGCACTACAAGGGTCTGCTCGCGTATGCGGCATTTGGCTATCTGTTCCCACATATCGTCTATGCTCTTCATGAGGTGTTGTCCGTCGGTCTTGGGCTTGTCCGGCTCAAGCATTTCGGCAACCGCAAGCAGTATTACATTTCGAGGTTTGCCATCCACGGGAAAGCTGACGGGCACCATCGTGCCGTATTCGTAAATATCATAAAGTTTTCCGGCAAGCTCCTTCTGTCCGGGGAGCCTGCGAGCCTGACATTCCGGACGCATGAGCGCCTCCGCAACCGTCTGTTCAAAAAGGACGTCATTGCTCCCGGCTGAGATACTCTCCTCTTTCGGCAGCAGAATGCGTTCTGTCATCTGGGTCTGTATGCTTCTGCCCCCAATGACTTCCTTTCTGCCCGAAAAGGTTGTATTGCAGGGAATTACGATCTCGCCCCTGTTGGAGAAAATATCAGACATGGATATCTCTATCTTAACGTCCGTGCCGACGATATTCATGCAGTAATGGGCAAATGAGCTTTGACGAAGCAGCGCAATGATCACTCCCGCGCCGAGATACACAAATACATTGGTAAACAGCGATTTCAGGCTGATACCGCCGAGAGAGACACTTTCGCACCATTGTGCCACAGAACCGTCCTCAAGGAATATATTCGCAGCCTCAAACACTGCGAGAGCCGAGCCAAGATAAATGACCATACGCTTAAAAAGTGCCTTTCTTCCGGCAGTGAAATTTTTAAAGAATACTTTTATATTGCTCATTTTCAGCATACTCCTTTGAAAATAAGATTTAGCTGCTATTCCGACAAATAATTCATTATATCATCAATATGCGCCAGACAGTCATTGTATCCGAGCCAATACAAATCACCCAGCTTCTCCAGATCCGGCTCCACCCTGCCCACATTCACGGGTCTGGACGGTGCAAAGCGGAGCAGTCTGCCGCGTCTGTGCAGAATTTCCACCTCATCGCACTGCCTGTTATAACGGCGGTCGCTCTGTATGAGCTTTACTGCCAGCAAAGGGTAATGACCGTAAATCCGAAGCGCCGGCGAGACGCGCGTTTCCTCCTTTCGGAATGACGTATCGCGCGTGCGTATGACTATTATCTTTTTGTATCCCTGTTTTATTGCCCAGCGGTAGGGTATAGCGCAGGAGCATCCCCCGTCAAGGTAAGGCGTACCTCTTATCCTGAGCATAGGGGAAATAAACGGCATCGTCGCCGATGCTCTCACACCGTCCATCAGATACTCTCCGCACCTGCCCTTTTCAAAGCATGTCGGTTTTCCGTTAAGGCAATTTGTCGCAACCGCCACGAAACGCTGCGCGGGTCTGTTTAAGCGTTCCATGTCGAGCGGTTCAAGTATTCCCCGATCTTCCGTCAGAAAGCCTACATCAAGTATGCTGTGACTGTGTATAAGTGCCTTGACGCCGACATAACGGCTGTCGTGGCGGTATCTCAGATTAACGCGCGCAGAACGGCCTATCTGTCCCGAAACATAATTCAACCCGCTGAGCGCACCAGCGGAAACGCCTATTACGCAGCTCATATTGATGTCATTCTGCATCATTGCGTCAAGAAAGCCTTGGGTATACAAGCCGCGGAACGCGCCGCCCTCCAGTACAAGGCAGCCCTCGAAAAGCGCTTCCGATGCCTGACCGGAAGGTATCTGATCCATTTTGGAATATGTCTGTGTCATATTAATTTTCTTCCTTCTTTTCCTCTATCACAAATATATGTCCCGAAAGTGGCGCTATCTGAACCGTTACACTGCATCCCATGCCTCCGTGAGGATATGGGGAAATCTCCTGAGGCTCGTTATCAGTGAGTCCGTCGCCTCCGTATTCCTGCGCGTCGCTGCACATTATTTCTTTTATTATGCCCTGATGGGGAAGCCCGAGAATGTATTCATACTGCGGATTTGTCGAGAGATTAAGGACAACCGCAACTTCCTGACCGCCTCCGCGCCTTATATACGCAAAGATGTTGTTGTAGTCGTCCGTGCGGTCTATCCACTCGAAGCCTACGCCGTTGTAATCCATTTCCCACAGCGACGGATACCAACGGTAGATCTGACTCATCTCACGGAAAAAATCCGCAAATTTGCCGTTGTACTCGTTCTGAAGCTCGTACCAGTGAATCTCCTCTGTGATTTTCCACTCGTCGAGCTGAGCAATCTCATTTCCCATAAAATTGAGCTTCTTGCCCGGGTGGGTGAACATATAGACATAGAGCGCCCTGCACTGGGCAAATTTCTGCTTGGTGTTTCCCCACATCTTGCCCAGAATAGACCGCTTGCCATGGGAAGATTCGTCGTGTGAAAAAGGCAGCAGGTAATTTTCCGTATTGTAATAATCCATCGAGAATGTCATCTTCTCGTGGCTGCCGCGGCGGAAAAACGGGTCTATGGAAAAATATTTCAGGGTATCGTTCATCCAGCCCATATCCCACTTATAGTCAAATCCGAGATGCCAGTGATCGGCATAACGCGACGTTACGTTGTAATAGGAGCTTGAATCCTCCGCTATCATCATTACCTCAGGAAAAACATCGTGAAGCTCGTCATTGAATCTGCGCATAAATTCCACGGCTCCCTGATTCACGCCGCGCTCTGTCTGTCCCTGCCAGTAGATAATATTGCTGACAGCGTCTATGCGAAGTCCGTCGATATGATACGTCCCAAGCCAGAAATGTGCCGCGGAAAGCAGAAAACTCTGCACATGTCCCTTGTAAAAATCATAATTGTACGAATCCCACTCGCTGTTTGCCATGAAGTCAAGAGGATATTCATAGAGCGGAGTCCCGTCGAACCGTCCGAGACCGAAACTGTCCCGTACAAAATGCACCATAACGAAATCAAGTATAACCCCTATACCTTTGCTGTGACAGACGTCGATCATCTTGATCAGCTGCTGCGGGGAACCGTAGCGGGAGGTAGCCGCGAACATGCCGCTGACGTGATAGCCCCACGAACCGTCAAAGGGATGCTCGGTTATGGGCATTAATTCTATGTGGGTAAATCCGTTTTCCAGCGCGTAATTCGCCAGGCGTTCGGCGATCTCATCGTAGGTGTGCCAGCTGTGTTCGGTATTAGAACCGGGCTTTCTGCACCAAGCGCCAAGATGAACCTCGTATATATTCAGCGGCTTTTCAAAGCAGCGCGAACGGCTGCGCATCCACTCGCCGTCAGTAAAGGCTGAATCGTCAACCTCCATAATCACTGACGAATTGTACGGTCTGCGCTGTCCCATCTGCGCATAGGGATCCGCCTTGTCGCACACGGCTCCGCCAATCTGCCATATGCGGTATTTGTACAATTGTCCTCTTACAGCGCCGGGCACAAAGACCGAATACATTCCTAAATTGTCTATCTTGCACATGATGTGCGCGTTTTCATTCCATCCGTTGAAATCGCCGACAACCGCAATCTTTACGGCATAAGGGGCGTAAAGTGTGAATCTGACGCCCTGAACCCCGTCCTCAAGTGAAAAATGCGCTCCGAGATGATTGTGAGCAACAAGCGCCCTGCCCGAATAAAACGCATCCAGCAGCTGCCTCCCTACACGGGAAAATTCATATTTAAGGTTTCTCATGGTAGTATCACCGCAATGTTTTTCTGTATTTTCCATACTTATACATTGTATATCATGAGCCAAAAAGCCGGATTTGTCAACCGATGATATGTAAATTTTTTCAATGGAACGGATGGCAGAATATCCGGATACAGTTTTTTTCAGAGAAAAAGAAAAAATTCTCGCATTTTATTATGTCATATGCTATAATAAGAGTAACAGATATTCTCTCAATTCTAAGGAGGAAAAACAACATGAGACTTGACAAATATCTCAAGGTTTCGCGCATCATCAAGCGTCGCACGGTGGCTAACGAGGCATGTGACGCAGGAAGAGTCATCGTCAACGGCAAGCCCGCCCGCGCCTCGTATGACGTAAAGGTCGGCGATATAATCGAAGTCACATTGGGCGCCCGCTCTGTAAAAATCCGCGTTCTGGAGGTAAGCGAATACGCCACCAAAGAGAATGCCGACCGTCTGTTTGAATCGGTAGTGTAGGACTGCGGTTATTTTATCATACTTTTCTTATGGGAACGTGATATGACATGAAGCTGATTATTGAGCAGTCGAACGGGCTTGAAGAGCCGGAAATAAAAGTCAGATATGACGAGATGGACGACAGGCTGCAGCGGATACTCGGATATATCAGACTGAATGTGCATTCTCTCTCAGGTGTAAAAGACGGCAAGACTAAAGTTATATCGCTTGATGATGTGTATTATTTCGACAGCACTGACGAAAGAACATTCATCTATCTGGCAAGCGAAGTTTATGAATGCGACATGAAACTGTATGAACTGGAGCAGCAGCTCGCCGACACAAATTTCGTGCGCATAAGCAAATCCTGTATCGTCAATATAATAAAACTGGACAGCGTGCGCCCGCTCATAAACAGCCGCTATGAGGCAAAACTGGAGAACGGCGAAAAACTGATAATCAACCGCCACTATCTGCCCGGATTCAAGCGGAAATTCGGCATATGAAGGGGACATGGATATGAATCTGATAAAAAGAATAAGCGTGTTTTTTACGGTAACATGTACCTCGTTTACAGTCATCATACTTATCTACTGCGCGCTGTGGCCGGAATTGGGTCTGACTTTCCGTCGGGTTTATGAGCTTTTCGCTGTATGCGCTGCGATAAGTCTGATAATCATAATAACCGATTTTTTCAGGATACAAAATCTGCTTCTGCTCTTGGGCATATATTTTATCGAAACCTTTGCGACGGTTTTTCTGCTTGGAGGGGGTATACTTAAGCTCTTCCCGTTCAATCTGAAAATGCTGCTGATAGTGCTTGGTATGCTAACCGCCGCGTATGTCGTTGTGGTCGCGGCGGCAATGGCAAACGAAAAAATGTGCTCGGATGAAATTAACAAAAAATTAACCGAGATGAAAAAAAACAGGTAATGCCAGTGTATCACAAAATATTGGCAATGGTTGGCAGCTCGGTCTTTCTCAGATGATCGAGTGCGTCGTCAGTCTCGTGCAGGGTGAGATAAAGCTCGTCGAACTTCCCGCTGTCGTACAGCGGACGCAGTCTCCGGACCGCCGATGAAACACGCTCCAGTTCGTCGTGACGCGAATATGTGGAAACAACCGGCTCATACTCCCCCCAGCATGAGGAAATCTCTTCGATTTTTGATTCCAGCCCTTCGAGACCTATCAAGTCAGGACTGCCGCCGTCGGTCATGGATATGGCTTCATTCGTGATGCGGGACATTCTGCGGCTCACCCTCACGGTATTGGTCAGCGCGGCGGTACAGAATGTCATAAGAAGCAGAAATAAAATCACCGTTATCCTTTCACGATTCATTTTCATTGTGGCACCTTCTTGATTATTTTAAATTTTCCCCCGCTGTCGCCGTACATAATGAATACGTCACTGAGCAAAACGCGCTGAGACTTGAGTGTTTTCTTGATTTTATCGGGAGTCCAGCCGGTCAGCTTTGCGGCTTCTTTTTCTATCTCGCCGTCACTGACTATCAGTGTATTCAGAGAATCCTTTCCGTCGTCCCTGCCGGCCTGCGAAGCGGTCAGAGGAAGTTCTCCGCTTTTGAGCAGCACGCTCAGCACTCCATCGGTTTCGATTATGGCATATTCCACCGTCGCGGGGTCAAATATATCCTTCTTTCGCAGCTCCTCAAACAAATCCTCATTGCTCAGGCGCAGCGAACGCATGGCGGCCTGGTTGATCTTCCCCTTTTCTATGACCACCACAGGCATCCCCGAAATCAACTGACGGAAGGGGCGGTATTTCAACATGATATATGACATCGCCATCTCGGTGACAACAAGGGTGAGTATGGGAATTATACCGGTAAATATGGATATTCCCACCTCCTGCATCGGCATGGAGGCAATGTTTGATATCATGAGCGTAACCACTATCTCTGAAGCCTGCATTTCCTTGATCTGCCGCTTACCCATCACACGAACTGCAAATATTACCACGGCGTAGAGAAGAACCGTGCGAATAAAAGAGACAAACATATTTCCGATCACTTCCTTCCGGAAATATTATTGCCTCAAATCTGACAGATATTACAAGCAGCCCTGCCGAAATATTAGTTTTCGGCAGGGCTGCGAATAATTTCAATTATTCTTTGCACTCCACAAGGGGATTGTCATAATCCACTTCATACGGCGTACATAAGAACGCGTAAAGAATATTTCCGAGTTCGGAATCTGTCTGAAAATAGACGTAGCGCGGTTCATCGTTCTGAACGGCAAGCTCAAAGAAATACCCGAATTCGGTGTTGTTGTCATGCTTTATGATGAGATTTGGCTCGCCGATATTATACAATAAAATCGGGTCGTCAAGCCGGTTGGTTTTGGCAAGTATACGGCGAAGGAGATCTACAGAAATCTTCGGTGTGTCGGTCGGCATCCAGAGATATGGTCTGCCTCCGACAAGGCGCGCGTCTATCTCGCTGCTGCTTTTTATGTCACACACAGGAAATTCGCTTTTACCGCTGCCCGGTTTGCCGTTGTAATATACTGCTGCGGCTTCAAGATTCATCACCCTGAATCTTGTAACGCCCACCTTGTCAGGTTCGCTGGTATTCCTGTAACAGTATTCGACGATTACGAAATACCATTTTTCACCGAGAAAGCATCTGAACGACAGGCTGTCGGCTTTGACTTCGCTCTCATGCCCGTCTGCATCGGAATCACTCCGTGTCTCATCAATCTTATCACATTCCGAAAGCCCGACCGGATACGCCTCGAAGAAATCGTTTACGGCTTTATCGAAGCCTTCTTTCTTTTGCAATTCGGGTGTGAAATTTCTGCAAAAGACTTCGCGGCTGCCTTTGTCGGCGGAGAGAAGCAGAGCTTTTATAATATCTTCTTCCGCCTGGGATTGATCAACGGATTCATTTCTCCAGATGTCCGGAACACACTTGTAATGCGCCCGGTTGTATAGCGTGCTCACAGATGATGTAATGCCCCACAGTGAAGTCCCGACAATGGCAAACAGCGGAAGCGAAATGAGTACGGCGCCTGTAATCATTAATACCTTCGGCAGCTTCCTGCCGGCGTATTCCGCAAGCTGCTTTTTCAAAAAGCCGCGGATAAGAAGAATCAGACCCAGAAAAAACAAGATCACCAAAACTACGATTGCTATAATGATGAAAAAGAGCGACTTAATTGCAGACAACATTGAATATCACATCCCAATATTTTTTTGGCAGGGTTCAATATTATAATAGCTGACGCGAAGGAAAAAATCAACCCTTTTATTCATTGCTCCCATCGTCAAACAGAGTATAATCGTAATCATAATCAGTCGGTGTGCAGATAAACGCGTGGAATATTTCACCGTACGGAGAATCGGTTTCAATATTGGCGTAGCAAGGCTCTCCGTTTCTGTCAGCCAGCTCATAGTAGTAATCGTAGCCGGTGGAGTTCACATATTTGCGAAAGGCATTTGGCGCGCCGAGTTTTTCGCTTAGAGCCGGAGAATCGAGCCGTTTGTTTTGCTTCAGCAGATCCCGCAGCTCGTCGGCCGTGAGTCGGGATGTATCGGTTGGTGTCCAGAGGAAAGGCTGACCGCCTATGAGACGTGCGCTGATTTCATCGGAACTTCTTATATCGCACAGCAGATAAATGTCATCAGGACGATCCACGCTCCGGCTGCATTCGTCAAAGAATACAGCCGCGGCTTGAAGATTCATAATTCTCAGATTAGTAACGCCCACCTTGTCCGGCTCATCTGTATTTTCGTAGCAGAATTCAATGCTGACGTAATACCATTCCCCGTCGATCGTGGTGTTGAAGTGCAGCGAGTGGGTCCTAACATTGTGTCCGGCGTTGTAGGAACCGCCGCCGCCTCCGTATTCGTCCTTTGTTTCGCAATAGGAAAATCCCTTCGGATATACGTCGAAAAATGCATCGACGGACTCAATGAAGTCATCTTTCCCTTGCAGCTCCGGGGTGAAATTCCGGACAAACGCTTCGCGGTCGCCGCTGTCCGCCGAGGTAAACAGCGCGTCCATGATTTCGTCCTCTGCCTGCGAATCCATTACCCATTCGTTTTTCCAGCGGTCGGGCACGCTCTCGTAATCCGTCCCCTTTACCGATGAAAATACCCCCCACATGCAGAGCCCCGCAGCCATAACGATCGGCAGCCCAAGCAGAACCGATCCGGAAACCGTACATGCGACAGAAGCTTTCCTGACTGAGATTTTAGGGTTTCGTCTGAGTACAATGCCGGCAATGAGCAGCACAAGACCCACAAGGAACATCACTCCGAGAATCAACACAGCTATGAAAAGAAACGCAAATATCATAGAAATAAACGCCATTGTCAATCACCTCATATGATAGAATGATTTGATATTTACCGCAATTACAGTTCCCTCTTGGCAACAGTAACGGTATAATTTTCCGTATCGTACGTTATACCTGTCTCCTTAAATCCATTCTTTTTCCAGAAATTCATCGCCTGCGAATTGCTGCTGACCCAGCCGAGCTTAACTCGGGAAAGTCCGATGCTTTTCAGATAACGGCACAGCTCATCAATCATACCGCTGCCGACACCCGCGTTCTGTACTGACACATCGGTCATAAAAAAGCCTATGAACGCCGTTTTCTCATCTGGGTACGCCATAATAAAATCCATCACAGCGATCAGTTTATCCCCATCGAAATATCCCACATAATACTTGTCAGAATAATCCTTTCCGGGCGGCAGGGCTTGCATGTCGTCCACAATGCTCTGCTCAGTGACAAAGGGAGGGCAGTGCTTGTAATACTGGGGATTTTTGCAGCACAGCGAAAAAATTTCCGCAATGTCCGATTTTCCGAGGCACCGGACACAGCAGCGTTCGGAGAATCGCGAAACATCAATTATCATAAGGCTTTCCTTTGTTTTCTATATCTTCCACGTCAATCACCCTGAAGTCGTTCTCCATTAGCAGCGACGCAAATACCCCGGAGCCCTCGATAAGTCTGCCCGAGAATGTTCCGTCGTAAATCTGTTTTACCCCGCAGGAAGGACTTCTCGATTGAAGTATTGCCATATCAATATTGTGTTTCTTTGCAAGCGTCAGACATTTTTCCGCGCCGCGACGGAACTCCGCGTCTCTGCTCTCTCCGGCTCTGTTGATGACCTCGCCGTTCACGATCTCGCATGGGACACGCGGAACCGGCAGCCCGCCCGCCACTTCCGGACAGACGGAAATTACTTCATGACCCGAAATGAATGCGGCAGCTTTCTCATTGAAATTGTCGCCGCCGTTGTATTTGCACTTTTGCCCAAGAAGGCATGCGCTCACCATGATTTGCATAGTTTTTCGTTCCTTTATGCTGAAAGAATCATTTTAATAATCCCGAATCTCGCGCCTTTTGGCAGCAAATCCAGCATGATCAGAAGCGGATTGCGATTGATGGAATAGGCGAATTTCGGCTTTTTCATGCTGAA
>ONWI01000150.1 GCA_900321515.1 uncultured Eubacteriales bacterium
AGGAAAGCGCGCAGCGCCAATAATGGGGTGCAGGGGGCAAGGCTCCCTGCCAGGGGACCGGGGGCAGCGCCACCGGCGGGGCGGTGGGGCAGAGCCCCACAAGCTCGGCGGAGCCGAGCGAGCGAGACGCACCCGGAAAAAAATCGCGGTCGGGCGAATACCGAAATCGTAAAATCCAAATCCGCCCTTCCCGGCAGGAGAAAAAAGCTCCGGCTTAAAAAGCGCAAGTCCCGAATTTCCGACATTTCCAACTTTTACAATCGGCTAGTGGATGGCAATACGAAAGAGGAAAGCGCGCGGCGCACCGCCTCCGTGTTGGGCGGGCATGATCATTTGACAGCAGCCTTTACAAGAGAGACGAGAAGCGGCAGGGTAATAATGGATAATAGAGTGGACATAGCGACGAGACGGCTAGCAAGCTCCGAATCGCGCCTGAACTTAGTTGCGAAAAGTGCGCAAGAAGCGGCGACAGGTGCGCCGAACATCACCGCCAGAGTCAGCTTTTGATAATTGTCCGGCAGTGGCAAAAGAATCACAGCGGGCATAATGAGCGCGGGGAGGGCGACCAGCCGGACAGCCGAAGCGGGATAGCATCGCAGATCCTTAAGTGTGCTAATCAGATCAGCCTTAGCCAGATGAGTGCCGATAACGATCATAGCGAGCGGCGAATTGAGCGAGGCGAGCATTGAGACAGCGTTTTCAAGAGGGGAGGGGACGTTCAGCGAAAGCAGGAATACCGGCAGACCGGCGAGCAGACCGAGGACGCACGGATTGATAATTGCCTTTCTGAGAGAGAGCTTTTCGCCCGACATCATAGCTAATCCGTAGGTCCATTGAATGAGGTTAAAGAACACAACGAAAATAGAAGCGTAGAGCGTGCCTTTTTCACCGCAGACAGCGCCGGCGAGTGGGATTCCCATGAATCCGCAGTTTGAGAACACGGCGGAAAATCTGAGAACGACGCGGGAATCTTCCTGACCGCCGCGGAATAACAGCATACCCGCGCCAATGCTCAGCGCGAGGAACGCCATGCTCACGGCGGCGAAGATTGCCATCGAACGCGCGGTAGTCGGATTGAAGGGGCGGTTAAAGGCATTGAACACCACGCATGGGGTGACAGCATACAACAGGAGATCGGTCATCTGAGCCGCGCCCGCGTCGGTAATCCGCTTAGCCTTGAATAATCCGAACCCCACGGCAATCATGATAAAAAGCGACATGACCTGTCCGAAAACTATGGAAAAACTCTGAAACAAATTAACGCCTCCGTGCGCTTAGTATAATTTTTGAATTAAAAACATTATCTTTGCAGCACGCCGATGCCGATAAGACCGGGCCCTGTGTGAACTCCGAGAGCGGCGCCGATCTGACCGGTTACGGTCACAATGCCGTTCACAATGAATGCCTCCGCGCGTTTGCGGGTCGCCAGTCCGTCCTTTTCGGCGTAGCCGTTCATAACGGCAAGCTCGCTGTGAGCGGTCTGCGAGGCAAAATCCTTGGCGAGTTCGAGAACCTTCTGAATCGAACGTGTTCTGCCGATAGCCTTGGCGGCGGTGTAATAAATGCCGTCGGAATTGCAGGAGATGATAGGCTTGATGCTGAGAGACATGCCGAGCATAGCGGAGACAAGACCGATTCTGCCGCCCTTCTGAAGATATTTAAGGGTATCCACGCAAAAGAATACCTTTGACCTTGGGACTTCGTGCTTGATTCTGAGCAGAAGCTCGTTCCACTCCATGCCCTCGTCATTGATCATCTGAGCGGCGCGGATGGCAATAAGTCCCGAGCCAATCGAGATATTTTTGGTATCGAGCACCGAGATTTCGAGACCCTCATATTCCTCAGCGGTGAGTCTGATCATGTTGTAGGTGCCGCTGAGTCCCGAGGAGATCGTGACAGCGAGCACCTTTTCGTAGCCGTCGGCTTTGATGCGGTCGAGCATGTCGATCACCATGCCTCTGTCGGGCAGAGAAGTCTTGGGAATTTCGCTGGGCAGCCTGTCATACATCTCATGAGGCTGGATATCGACCCCGTCGAGGTACTGACCGTCGGAATAATTGATCAGCAGCGGGAGCCAGTAGATGTTGTACTTTTCGCGGTAATTCGGCGGCACGTCGGTGCCGGAATCCGCCATAACGGCAATTTTCTGCTTGTTCATAAAATGAAAAACCTCCTTATGACCGAAATTATTTTTGCTCCGTATCCGAATACAGAGTGCTTTCGCGTAAAATAGAGACCATCTTCGCCGTGATGATTTTAGTGGCGAATGAGCAGACAGCCATCGTAATGAGTGCGTGCTGAGAATGGAAGCTGAAATCCATAGTTGCGGTGTCATCCTTGCAGACCGTGCTGAGGGCGACAATTCTGACAGCGCGTTCGACATAATCGCAGAAGCTGTCATAACTGCTCTGAGGGTCGCTGTTTTTGAGCGCGGTGTCAATGCCGAGCCGGATATCTCCGATTGCGGTGGACTGCTTGAGCACCGTGATAACAATAAGACTTGCGATATGCTCGCGGCTGTATTTTTTCTTGTCAGGCTTGCGCACCATGCCGAGCTTGACGTAATTATTGATCATAGCGGGGGTGATGAAAGCCTCCTCGTTGAATCCGATAAGCGGGGAGAGCGCCTGATCTATCACGGTAACAACCTGATCCATATAGAGACCGAGAGTGGGAATTTTGTCCCAGCGTGGCAGCCTGAATTCAGACAAAGTATCAACATAGTCGATCATGCTCTGATCGTTCCTGAAAAATAAATCTTCCATGAAGAACCTACTCCTGAAAATACAAAAAAAACGATATAATCTGGTTTTAACAATTAGATTATATCGTTTTTTCAGGTCAATGTCAATAGCATAAGCAACAATTATTTTAATATAGTTTATATGTTGTTTTTGTGCAGTATTTCTCACAATCAATACAGTGTTTCGTATATTCGTTTAGTACGCTCGACCTTTTTGACATAATGGTTGGTATCGGAGAAAGGGATGGTGTGAAGAGAAATGCCGTCGCTTGAGAAGGAAGTATCGTCGAGCCAGGAACTGACGCGCCCCATTCCCGCGTGATAGGCAGCGATCATCAGATGTTCGTTTCCGAAGCGCTGCTGGATAATGGACAAAAAGTAAAGACCGTAACGGATATTTGTTTCGGGGTCAAAGATATCGCAGTAACGGTCAGCGCAATCGCGGTCCTTGGAGCGAAGCCAGTCAAAAGTGTCCGGCATAAGCTGCATAAGGCCGCAGGCGCCGAGGTGGGAGACCGCGTTGCTGTCGAACCCGCTTTCGGTGTGAATGACAGCGTAGGCAAGGTTAGGATCAATGCCGTAGACAGCGCAGTATTTCTCGACATATCCGGCATAACCCTTTGGGAAAATGTTTTTTCTGAGCGTACTCAATCCTGTGTAGGCGCAGCCGATAAGCAGAGCGGCTGCGAGGAGCAGAGCGATTGACTTTTTGCAACTTCTCATGGATATCACCATAGAGCTGACCCCCAATTCAAGAGTAGAATGAATCGCGTAAAAGAATCCTGTCGGCCAAAGAACCGGCTTGGTCGATAAGACTGTCGAAGTCGCCGTCGTTGATAATGGTATAATCGCAGCGGGAGGTGTAATAACCGTCGTGGTGCTGTCGGCTGAGCCTGCTGCGGATTTCGCTTTCAGTGAGACCGTCCCTGACAGTGAGGCGATGGATGCGGATTTCCTGTGGAGCGATGACCGCGATACTGACGTCGCAATTGTCAATGAGCCCCGATTCAA
Source organism: uncultured Eubacteriales bacterium (assembly GCA_900321515.1). Classification (GTDB taxonomy): domain Bacteria; phylum Bacillota; class Clostridia; order Oscillospirales; family Acutalibacteraceae; genus RUG762. The sequence goes on from ONWI01000150.1 coordinate 3,755, forward strand.
TCAGCAGGGGAGCGTCAAAGACGCAGTTGTTGCCGTTTTGCGCAGACAAAGCGGCAAGTTTCCTCATCCGGCAGCAAATATCGCCGTGCATAATGCGGTTGAGCGCGTCGGTGCGCTGCCGGGAAGCAAAAGCGGTTGCGGCGAGGGCGCGCCTGTTGAGAGAACCGTCGGGGCATAAAATATCCGGACCGAATTCAAGCGTCAGCGCGGCGAGAGTGGGCTGACCCGGCATGACAATTTCGCGGGCGATTCTGTCGGCGTCAATGATATCAAACCCGCGGTTTTCAAATACGCGGGTCACGCAGCCCTTACCGGCGCCGCTGGGACCTGTAATACCCACAATCAACCGAGCCGCCCCCCATGAACATGAACTGATTAATTAAATGTTATTATGCCTTTGACCTTAAATCAACATATTAATTGTAAACAATTATTGGCTTTGGCAGATAATTTTAAAAATTCAAACAAAAAAAGTGAGATTTGATAATCTCGTTGTTGACAAATTTAATTAAGTATGGTTAAATATATATGAATAATTCAACAGATACATGGAGGAATTATAATGAATGTACAGTTAAATGACAGCGGCGTACCTATTCTGAGAGAAAAAACATTTGCTCAGAAGGTAAAATCATTCCTGCTCTGGACAATTCTGGTAATACTCACACTTGCAGCGGCGCTGCTGGTATATCTCTGTATTGCTGGCGCCAGCGAGATGGCAGCGCTGACGACCTTCAAAAAGGTCAGCAGCCACCCCTATTACACCATGGAGTACGATAATTTTGAGTATTCCGATCTGCTCACCAAAGAGTGTGAAGACAATGACGGAGTGATCAAATATTTCAAGTCAAAATTCTTCAAAGGCTTGTCAGGACTGCTCCCAGGCGAATGTGAGAATGATTATGTCGTCAAAGGTTCGCTTGCGTTTGCCAGCAGGACGATGACGGGATCACAGGTCAGGGGACGCATCTGCAATTCATACGATACGCCCATCATGATGGTAACGTCCAAGCCGGAAAACGGTTATAAGTCATGGAACATCATAGATATGGCAGATCTGGGCATGATGACTGGCGAGAACATAGATCAGTGGTACACCAACGCGTTCCAGACGGTTGCCTCGACATACTGCGTATCCGACGGCATAAATTCCGAATTTTTCGGCGCGTCGCTGATTTCGTGTCCGGTGGCGGAGTGCGATGACACATCCAAGGCGAATATCACGCCGTTCTTAGCCATCCGACTGATGCTTGACAGAGCGGCGACAGTTGACAGTGCGGTTCAGATTCTTTCGGAATACGATATTGATTTCAGCAGCGGAACATATCATTTCTTCATTTCGGACAGGACCTTCAAGAGCGCGGTAATCGAATACATTGACGGCAAGATGTCTGTCACATACAGTGAACCCGGCAAAGCGTATATGGTCAGCACCAATAAAATGGAGGATAAGACAGTCCGATCCGCCGAAAAGGATTACAGCAACCGATTCAAGGAAATCAGCCACTACGCGGAATTTGACAAAACATTATCAGACATGTGCGAGAAGGTGGTAGGTGTTGACCGCACATACGCCGGACTTATGCTCAATGACATAGCGCAGACGATGAGGCCTTCAGACGACGAGCATTTCGGCACAAAAATGTACGGCACACAGTATACCGTACTGTACGATCACAGCAAGCTTCAGATCCGACTGGTTATTGAAAATGACGTGAAGTCGCAGTCATACACATATGAGATGAGCTGAGTCTTGGAGCGATAATTCAAAAGACAATAAAAAAAACAAGCGCCGGCACTGTGGTTTCAGATGCCGGCGCTTGCATTTAATCCGAAAAAGCCTCCAGAATCATCTCGGCGCATTTGATGCCGTCTACGGCGGCGGACATTATGCCGCCGGCGAATCCCGCGCCTTCACCGCAGGGAAAAAGGCCGGCGGCAGCGGGGGACTGCAATTTATCGTTCCGAAGGATTCTTACAGGGGAGCTGCTGCGGGTTTCAGGGGCGGTAAGGACTGCGTCGCGGCGTGCGAATCCGTGAAGCCTTCTGTCCATGAGCAATAAGCCGGCGCGCATGGATTGAGCAATGAACGGCGGCAGACAGCAGCTGATCTCACCGAGCGCCACGGAAGGGCGGTAGGTGGGAATCGTGTCCCCGAAGCAGACGGAGGGTCTGCCGTCAAGCAGATCGCCGACAAGCTGAGCCGGAGCAGAAGGGCTGTGGGTATAAGCGAAAGCCGCCCGCTCTATCCTGCGCTGGAATTCCACGCCGGCAAGAGGGTGTCCGCTTCCGAAATCGGAAGTATTGACGCCAACGAGAAGCGCGCTGTTGGCGTTTGCGCCGTCGCGGGCAAAAAGACTCATACCGTTGGTAACCACACTGTCGGGCTCGCTGGCGGCGGCGACCACATACCCCCCGGGGCACATGCAGAATGTATAGACGCCTCTGCCGTCGGGGAGGTGAACGGCGAGCTTGTAATCGGCAGCGCCAAGCTCGGGATATCCGGCGGCCTCGCCGAACTGTGCCGTATTGATGATATGCTGGGGGTGTTCGATTCTCGCGCCAACGGCAAAAGGCTTCTGAATCATGGGAATGCCTCTGTTGTAGAGCATTTTAAACGTATCGCGGGCGGAATGCCCCGTTGCGAGAATTACGTTGTCGGCGGGAATAATCTCGTTTAATCCGTCAGCCGTCACGGTTACGGACCGGAGTTTCCCGTCAGTCACAGAGATGTCGGTGAGCTGGGAGAAGAATCTGTATTCGCCGCCGAGGGAAGTGATGCGGGCGCGCAGATTGATAAGCACGTTCACAAGAACGTCGGTGCCCACATGTGGTTTGGCGTTGAAGAGAATATCCTCGTTTGCCCCCGCCCTGACGAACTGTTCCAGGACGAATCTGATGCGCCTGTCCTTAGTGCCGGTAGTGAGCTTGCCGTCGGAGAAGGTGCCTGCGCCGCCCTCACCGAACTGGATATTGCTCACCGTGTCAAGCACGCCGTCCGCGAAATACCGTTCAACGGCAGCCCGGCGGCGGTTGACGTCCCCTCCGCGCTCCAGAATAACAGGACGCTGCCCGCCCATGGCAAGCACGAGCGCGGCAAAAAGCCCCGCGGGGCCGCTTCCCACGACAATCGGACGGTGGGGGAGCGGCTTTGATTTTTTTACGGAATAGAAGTACGGCGAAGTCCTGGAGATATTTTTGATATTGCGGGCAAGAATGCGGTTTTCGGTTGAAGGATTTTTGATTTCGCACTCTGCGGAACAAACGAAGTGGACGTCGTCCTTCCTGCGGGCGTCAATGGATTTTTTGGTAAGTCTGACATTTCTGATTTCGGAGGGCGCGACTTTCATGGTTCTGGCGGCAGCCTCGGTCAGAAAATGAAGGTTCATGTTCCCCAAAGGAACTTTAATATCGGATATCAGTAACATAATTCAATCAATAATCATTCAAAAAAAAAATAATAGTTGGATTTTCAGCTTGACGGTGATAATTCAATTGGAATCAATGAGGGCGCGCGCGGCGCTTCTTCCGGCGAGAATGCCGCTGCTCCAAGCCCATTGCAGGTTGTAGCCGCCGCAGAACCCGTCCACATTGAGGACCTCGCCCGCTGCGTATAAGCCCCTGCAAAGCCTGGACTGCATGGTGAGTCCGTCGAATTGATTCAGGGAAACGCCGCCGCTTGTGACCTGTGCGCTGATCCATTTAGCCTTGCCGGTAACCGGGAAGCGCCAGCCCTTAATGACAGAGGCGATTTTTAGGATGTCGCCGTCGTTGAGTTCCGAGACAGAGCGGGAGAGCGGGGTCATTCCCGCCTCCTTGAGGACGCACATACCCACGCGCTTGTTGAATACGCCGGTGAGGAAATTTTCCAGCGTAAGGTGGGGGAGAAGCACTCTTCGGCGGGTCAGCATATCGATAAGCTCATTCCTGGGGCGTTCGGGAAGCATGTCGAGCTCCACCCACATACCGGCGGAGGGGATGCCTGCGGACGCCGAGGACAACTGAAATATGACGATGCCGGAAAGCGCCTTGTCCCCGAACTGCACTTCGCCCGAATCAGAATAGATTCTGCCGCGACCGTCGCAAATGGAAGCCCTTGCGTGGGCGCGAATTCCCTTGAGCGAACTGAGATGCGGAGATTCGACAGGAATCGGGCAGAGCGAAGGGTTGAGCGGGGTAACGCTGTGACCGAGTGAGTGAAGCAGATCATAACCCCAGTCCACGCCGCCGAGGTTAGGAGCGGCTTTGCCGCCGCAAGCGACAATGACGGATTTAGCCATTATCTCACCGAGGGGGCTAGTCATGATGAAGCCGCTGTCGGCGCGCCGTATTTTTTCGACACGGCAGCCGCAGACCTCGGCGACATTCAGCCGCGCGATTTCCAGCCTGAGCAGATCGAGCACAGCCGAAGCCTGTCCGCATGAGGGATAAATTCTGCCTTCGTCCTCTTCGCGGCAGATCAGGCCGAGGGTTTCAAAGAAACTGAGTGTATCGTCCACATTCACGCCGCTGAAGACGCGGCTGAGCGCGCTCCTGTCGTCGGTGTGATAGCGGGGTTGTATAGCGTTGCGGTTGGTGAGATTGCAGCGGCCGTTGCCGGTGGCGAGCAGTTTTTTTCCGCATCTGGGCTGAGCGTCAAAGAGTGCAATGCTGCCCTTGCCGGACAGCTCACGTCCCGCGGCTGCCGCAGCAGCCAGACCGGAGGCGCCCCCGCCCACGACCGCGATGTCAACGTCATATGCGCGTTTCAAAGTAAAACCTCTTTTCGTTGAAGAGATGAAAATTCCTGTTTGGTGCGGCGCGGCGTCACAGGATACCTACCGCCTTCATAATGTCAAGGGCGACGAAGCCGCGCGGCTGATCGCCGTTGACGGTGTAATCGGCAGCTTCGCGGTAGATTGCGTCGCGGCGGGCGTAGAGGTCGCGTATTGCCGCCATTTTATCCTCACACTGAAGCAGAGGACGTGTCGTGTCAAATCTGAGCCGCTGATAAATCACCTGGGGAGGAACGTCGATAAGGACCAATTCGCAGCCCCTGCGAAGGGCGTCGATATTGCGGCGGAAGGTCAGCGCGCCGCCTCCTGCGGAAATAATCAGGCGTTCGCGGTCCGCGAGTTGGCGGCATATGTCATGTTCGCGGTCGCGGAAGTATTGTTCCCCGTGCCGGGCGAAAATCTCGCTGATGCTCATGCCCTCCGACTGTTCAACGAGTGAGTCGGTGTCCACCAGTTCCCTGCGGGTGTTGGAAGCAAGTTCGGCTCCGACGGTGCTCTTTCCGCAGCCCATGAAGCCGAAAAGCACTATGTTTCTGTTCATCATAAAAAATTGATACCTCGTTACTGTTTGCAGCCTGTAAAATGACTGTTCATATACTGGGTGGCGGCGGAAATGACCCTGACGACTTCCTGCGGGTCGAATGCAACGCCGAGCCAGATTTCCTGCGCAGCCGCCGCCTGCCAGACCAGCATGGGCATTCCCCCCTGCGCCTTGCAGCCGCATTCTCTCGCGGCGGTAATGAGAGCGGTGTTTTCGGGGTTGTAAACCGCGTCGAATACCGCCTTGCAGCCGGCGAGCAGTTGCTTTGAGACAGGCATTGCCGCTGTCTTGGGGTACATTCCCACAGGGGTGGCGTTGACGAGGAGATCGAATTCTCCGCTGAGCTGATGGATATTGGTCACGCTGGCGATAAAGCCGGGATGGTACCCGCGAATGTCGGAGATAATCTTTTCGGCGGACGGAATGTCGCTTTCCAGCACGCCGAAAGTCACCTCGCAGCCGGCGCGTGCCGCTTCACCCGCGAATACTCTGCAAACGCCGCCCGCGCCGAGTATGGCGACCTTTCCGCTGAGCGGAATGTCAGCAGCGGCGAGCGCGCGGACGAACCCGGTGGGGTCGGTGGTCCTGCCGGAAGTGTCGGCGCACCTGACGGTGTTGACCGAACCGTATTCCTCCGCAACCCCCTCGACAGAGCTAAGGAAGGGAATGACGGCGGACTTATAGGGGATTGTCACATTGAAGCCGTCAAGCTCACGGAGCAGCCTGGGGATTTCGGTGCCGAGAGCATCGGGTGAAATATCGACGACGTAATAATCGGCGTCGATGCCGTTCAGCCTGAACAGCTCCGTGTGAATGAAGGGGGACATAGTGTGTCCGATCGGGTGACCAATCACCGCAAAATGCTTTGTGCTCATAGATTTTTGCACTCCTGTCTTGTTTTGTTATAAAAGAATAATAAAAAAATAAAAAATAAAGAAAAAAACTGAAAAATTTAAAATAAAGATATTGACAAATGCGACTTATGCTAATAATATCTTAATAGTAGCTTTTATCTGATAATTGAATGGCTGCTGTTCTCCGACTGATAAATTTCTGTAACCAGTCGGGGATCAGTAAACAATCAGCGCTCTAATATGATAACACATGCGCTCGCAAAATTCAACAGATTTTATTTGCTGCCGGGCAGGAAAGCCCGAATTACCCTCAGAAGGAGGTGTTATTTGTGGTATTTGAAAAGGTTAAGGACATCCTTGCCGCACAGTTCGACGTTGATGAGGAATCCATCACCATGGATACCGACATTTTAGATGACCTCGGCGCTGATTCGCTCGATGTAATGGATCTGATGATGACTCTGGGTGACGAATTTGACATGCAGGTTGATGAGTCAGAGATTGAAAACATTACAACTGTGGGCGCGCTGGTCAATTTCATTGAAGCCAACTCATGATTGATCGTACTGGCAAAAAAATAATAAACAACGGATACCCCCGACCGCGTCTGAGGAAGTGCGGCTCGATGGTATCCGTTATTTATTTGGAAGAGGGTTTATAGTATGAAAAAGGAGAATTATGATTATTTATGAATAGTAGCGCCAATCGACGTCAAAAGAAATATTGATCCACTCGCCGTTTTCGTCGCGGCGGAAGGCGGTGTATGGAGGGGAATCGAGCAGAGAAAGGGTTTCGGGGCAGTAATTGACCACAGTATTGAGGTCATAAACGCCGTTGTAGAGCGAATTTGCGAGATAGTTGTCGCTCTCGGTGCCGGTAAAGAAGCGCCAGCCGCTGTCATAGAGCGAAGAAGGCATAACGCGATAGACCAGTGTCACCGGAATGCCGTCAACCAGCACCGTGTCAGGAGCCATGCACAAGCCCTTGCCCCGGACGAAGGTTTTGAGCTGCTCACGTGGAATCTTGAAATTCTTTAATGCCGCCATGCTGCCACATCCTCACAATCATCATTAAATTCAGCATACAGCATAAAATTCTATATTTTTACACAATTTTGTAAACTTAATTTAAACATTTTTGATATATCTAATTGTTGTCGCAATCGGCGTTATCCTCAGAGGAATCATGCTCAGTGGAATCGAATTCCGCGGAACGTTCGGCTTTGAGGTTGTTCCAGCATAGAAGGAGATAAATAAGAAAGACCACCAGCACGCCCCTTGCTGCCCAGGATGTGACGTCGCTATTGGCGAATCCGGGAATGAATTCGCGGCAGAGCAGGAATATTCCGCAAAGAATAAGCAGGATACCAGAGGGGTAAGAGACGGCAGCCTGCTGACGGAAGCGGGTGAACATCAGAGTAGCTCCGACAAAGCAGGCGATGGCAATAATAATGTAATAGGGTGAAAAAATCATAAAAAATCCTCCCGGTTTGAAGTCTGTCGGCAGGCTCTGAGAGCGAGAGTAAACGGGACAGTGAACCGTAAAAAGCGTCAGTTTTGGTCAAGGCCGGAGTCGCCGAGAATATCGTCCTCATCGCCGGGAACGTACTCAAGGATATCTCCGGGCTGGCAGTTCAGTTCCTTGCAGATAGCGAGCAGGGTAGAAAATCTGATAGCTTTAGCCCTGTTGTTTTTTAATATGGAAAGATTAGAAAGCGTGATGCCGACTCTTGAGGCAAGCTCAGAAGCGCCGATCTTCCTTTTGGCCATCATCACGTCGAGATTAACAATGATAGGCAAGGTATTACCTCCTAACTCATACAGTGAGGTCGTTTTCTTCCTTGTATTTAATGGCGGTCTGGAAGAGATTTGCGAAAACAGCGGAGAGCAGAGCCACCAGAAGGAAGATGATGGTTATAATCAGCGGGAAGAAAGACGTCAGGAAGGTGGAGAAGAACTGCACCATGACGGCAATTACCACGCTGCAAATGCTCACGACCCGCAGATAGGTTACATTTTTAGTGATAAAGGATTTTCCCTTGCTGATATTCATGGTGATAAGCCAGGCCATAGCGAGAGTGATGAAGATCGGGACGCCGATGGAATAGAGCATCGAGATCATAACCTTATGAGTATTGGGAGATATCTCGACAGCGGTATTATCAATATAGAAATCAATAAGCCACGGGAGAGCCACATAAACCACAACGCAGACAAGCATAATAATGCTGATGAAAAAACAAGCCATGTGACTCAGGTTGAATTTTAACAGTTTTTTTAGTTTGTTCAAAATCGTTCTTTCCTTTCATTTGCCCAAGTGGACATAAAACTGAAAATAAAAAAGGTCGAATAACCGCTTTTGACGGCAATACGCACGCCTCAGAGCAGATAAATTTGGAAGTAATGCCAAAATTATCAAAGGGTATTGTACAAAAGGGGATTATTGGGTTATAATGTAATGGAAAAGGAGAAAGCGGGGTGCCGTGCGCGATTGCCAAACGCGGAAATTCATTCGCCGCTATTATAGAATAGCACAAAATTGCCGTCTGTTCAAGAGTTATTGATGATTTCTTGAATTAAATTGCATTTTTTAGCGGATTCAGCGTGTAAAAAAATAAATCAGCCAAAATGCCCGGTTGTACAAAATCGAATAAGAAAATAAAGGCTTTTGGGGGATTACTCACAAGCAATGCGGCTTTTTTTCATTTGAATTAAGAGGGACAATGAAAAATGCGAGTGCATATTGCACAAAAAAATGCGGTTTTCTTTTACAAGAGTCACTTTTCTTTGGCTCATTTGACGAAAAAATACTTCAAAACTATTGACATTGACGGAGAACGTGGTATAATGACAACGGTGA